>DASXRW010000576.1:0-4368 GCA_036506355.1 Burkholderiales bacterium | reverse complement strand
ACCCCGCCCGAGCTCGGCGCCGACATCGCCGAGAAGGGTATGGTGCTCACCGGCGGTGGGGCGCTGTTGCGTGACCTCGACCGCCTGCTAATGGAGGAGACCGGGCTGCCGGTGATCGTCGCCGACGATCCGCTGACCTGCGTGGTGCGCGGCTCGGGCAAGGCGCTCGAGAAGATGGAGCACTTCGGCCCGATCTTCACCAACGACTGAGAATAGCGGGGGATGGACCACACCCCCCCGCCGTTCTTTAAGCGTGGGCCCGCACCGCTAGTCAGGCTGTTCTTCTTCGCCTCGCTGTCGCTTGCACTGCTGGTGATCGACGCGCGCTTTCGCTATGTCGACGGACTGCGCACCTGGCTCGCGCTCGCGGCGTATCCGCTGCAGCGCGCGGCGACCTGGCCGATCGACCTGGCGCTTTCTGTCGGCGGCTACTTCTCGACGCAGGCGAGCCTGATCGAGGAGAACGAGCGGCTGCGCGCGCAGGCGCTCGCCAACGTGCAGGACGCCCAGCGCTACCACGCGCTGCAGGCCGAGGCGACCGAACTGCGCCGCATGATCGGCGCGGCGGAGAAACTGCCGGTGCAGGCGGCGCTGGCGGAAGTGCTTTACCTCGGGCGCGATCCCTACTCGCACAAGCTCTTCATCGACCGCGGCAGCGTGCAAGGCGTGCGTCCCGGCAGCCCGGTGGCCGACGACACCGGCGTCATCGGGCAAGTCACGCGCGTGCACCCGCTGCTCTCCGAAGTGACGCTGCTCACCAACCCCGACCAGGCGATTCCCGTGCAGGTGGTGCGCAACGGCCTGCGCGCCGTCGCCTTCGGCGGCGGCGCCTCGGGCATGCTCGAGCTGCGCTACATGCCGGCAAATGCCGAAGTGCAGAACGGCGATCGCCTGGTGACCTCCGGCATCGATGGCACTTATCCCGCCGGACTCCCGGTGGCGAGCGTCGTGCGTGTCGAGCGCGATGCCGAGCACAGCTTCGCGCGCGTCGTGTGCAAGCCGGCCGCGGGCATCGAGCGCGGCCGCTATGTGCTCATCCTGAGCAACGAAGCGGCGCGCCCGCCGCGGCCCGACGAAACCCAGGCCAAGGAACGGCGCGGCGAGAAGACGCGCCGGGCAAAGACCAAAGAAAAAGCGGGCGATGATTCCCAGTAGCTCGCAAATCCTGCTGCCGGTGCGCATGAGCACGATCATCGGCTCGTTCGCGCTCGCACTGTTTCTCAATTTCCTGCCGTGGCGCGACCTGCGGCTGGTGCCGGATTTCGTCGCGCTGGTGCTCGCCTTCTGGTGCGTGCGGCAGCCGCGGCTCGTCGGCCTCGGCGTGGGCTGGACGCTCGGCCTTTTGACCGACGCCGGCAACGGCGTGCTCCTCGGCCAGCACGCGCTCGCCTACTCGCTGCTCGCCTTTCTCTCGGTGTGGCTGTCGCGGCGTATCCTCTGGTTCGGCCCGATGCTCCAATCGCTGCACATCGCTCTCATCCTGCTCGTCACCCAGGCAGCGGTGCTGCTCGTGCGCCTGGCGGCGGGCGATCAATTCCCCGGCTGGCCCATAGTGGTTGGACCGCTCGGCGGAGCGCTGCTCTGGCCGGTGGTGACCTGGCTTCTGCTCCTGCCGCAGCGGCGGCACGAACGCGAGCAGGCCATTTAGGTGAGCCGCAACGATGCGCGGTAGCGAGATCCGCAACTCCGAGCAGGAGCTGCATCAGTTCCAGATGCGCGTGGGCGTCGCGGGCGTCGCGGTGCTGGTCGCGTTCGGCCTGCTCGCCGCACGCTTTCTCTACCTGCAGGTGCTGCAGCACGACGTCTACCGCGCCAAGGCCGAGGACAACCGCATTTCGATCGTGCCGGTGACGCCGAACCGCGGCCTGATCGTCGACCGGAACGGCGTGGTGATCGCGCGCAACTATTCCGGCTACACCCTGGAGATCTTCCCGCGCCGCGTGAAGAACCTCGAGCGCACCATCGACGAGCTCAGCGAGTTCGTCGACATTACAGCGCGCGATCGCGTGCGCTTCCGGAAGCTCTTGCAGGAGACGCGCAACGCGGAGAACCTGCCGCTCAGGAACCGCCTGTCGGACGAGGAGGTGGCCAAGTTCGCGGCCAACCGCTACCGCTTCGAGGGCGTGGAGATCAAGGCGCGCCTCTTCCGCCAATATCCCTTCGGCGACGTCGGCTCGCATGCCCTCGGCTACCTGGGACGCATCAACACGCAGGACCAGGCGAAGCTCGAGGACGACGGCGTCGGCGCGAATTACCGCGGCACCGATTACATCGGCAAGGCCGGGGTGGAAGCGACCTACGAGGCAGAGTTGCACGGCACCACCGGCTTCGAGCAGGTGGAGATCGACGCCGCCGGGCGCGGCATCCGCACGCTCTCGCGCACCGCCTCGCAGCCGGGCAACAACATCACGCTCACGCTCGACATGCGGCTGCAGCAGGTCGCCGAGATCGCGTTCGGCGAGCGCCGCGGCGCACTCGTCGCGATCGATCCGGCGAGCGGCGGCATACTGGCGCTCGTCTCGAAGCCCGGCTTCGATCCGAACCTCTTCGTCGACGGCATCGACCCGCTGTACTGGGCCGAGCTGAACGGCTCGATCGACAAGCCGCTCAACAACCGCGCGATCTCCGGGCTCTACCCGCCGGGCTCGACCATCAAGCCCTATCTCGCGCTCACCGCGCTCGAGACCGGCAAGCGCAGCACGCGCGCGACCATCTTCGATCCGGGCTATTTCGACTTCGGCGGCCGGCGCTTCCGCGACGACAAGAAGGGCGGCCACGGCACGGTCGACATGTACAAGTCGATCGTCGAGTCCTGCGACACCTACTACTACCACCTGGCGAACGACATGGGGATCGACACCATCGCGCGGTTCCTCGGCCCGTTCGGCTTTGGCTCGCGCTCGGGCATCGACCTCGCCGGCGAGTCGGCGGGCGTGCTGCCTTCGCCGGAGTGGAAGATGAAGCGCTTCAAGCGCCCCGCCGACCAGAAGTGGTACCCCGGCGAGACCATCTCGATTGGCATCGGCCAGGGCTATCACTCCTACACGCCGCTGCAGCTCGCGCAGGCGATGGCGATGCTCGCGAGCGGCGGCCACATGTACAAGGCGCGCCTCGTCGCGCACATCGACCATCCGCGCAACGGCGAGCGCCGCGAGATGCCCGCCGAGCTCCTGCAGACCGTGACGCTGAAGCGCGATAACGTCGAATTCATCAAGCGCGCGATGGCCGGGGTCAACAAGGAAGGCACCGGGGCGCGCGCCTTCGCCGGCGTGACCTATGCCGTCGGCGGCAAGACCGGCACCGCCCAGGTCATCGCGATGAAGCAGGGCGAGAAATATGAGGAAGCGAAGGTCGCCGAGCGCCATCGCGACCATTCGCTGTTCATCGCCTTCGCGCCGCTCGAGAGCCCGCGCATCGCGCTCGCCGTGATCGTCGAGAACGGCGGCTTCGGCGCGCGCGCCGCCGCGCCGCTCGCGCGCACCGTGCTCGACTACTTCATGCTCGGCAAGGTGCCCGCGGGCATGGAGCAGCCGACGCCGGAGGACGAGGCGGCCGCCGCCGACGAGGAAGACGAGAGCGACTGATGGAGCTCGCCCGCCTTCCCCTGCGGCGCATCGGGCTGCGGCTTGCCGAGGGCGTCGACGGCACGCTGCTCGTGCTGATGCTCGCGCTCTCCTTGCTCGGCCTCGCGGCGCTGTTCTCCGCGAGCTACGAGAACCCCGCGCGCGTGGTGAGCCAGATCATGAACTTGGCAGTGGCGCTCGCGGCGATGTGGCTCGTCGCGCAGGTGCCGCCGCAGACCATGATGCGCTTTGCGGTGCCGGCCTACCTCATCGGGCTCGCGCTCCTCGTCGCCGTGGCGCTCTTCGGCGACGTGGTGAACGGCGCGCGCCGTTGGCTGCACGTCGGCGTCACGCGCTTCCAGCCCTCGGAGATGATGAAGCTCGCGCTGCCGCTGATGCTCGCCTGGTACTTCCATAAGCACGAGACCACGCTCAAGCTACGCAACTTCGCCGTGGCGGCGATGCTCCTCATCGTGCCGCTCGGGCTGATCGCGCGCCAACCGGACCTAGGCACCGCCGCGCTCGTGGGTGCCGCCGGCTTTTACGTCATCTTTTTCGCCGGCCTCTCCTGGAAGGTACTGGGCACGCTCGCGGGCCTGGGCCTTGCCGCGCTGCCCATTGCCTGGGGCTTTCTGCACGGCTACCAGCGCCGCCGGGTGCTGACGCTCCTCGATCCGACCACCGATCCGCTCGGTGCGGGCTACCACATCATCCAGTCCACGATCGCGGTGGGTTCGGGCGGACTCTGGGGCAAAGGCTGGCTGAACGGCACGCAGGCGCACCTCGAGTTCATTCCCGAGCGCCA
>DASXRW010000575.1:0-4771 GCA_036506355.1 Burkholderiales bacterium | reverse complement strand
GCGTGCTCTCGGAGGTCGGCGCCGTGCGCGCCGACATCCCGATTTCCTTTTAGCGCGCCCGGCTCGGCAGCAGGAACTCGCGCGGCGCGGGCAGGCCTTCGCCGAAGAGCCTGACGCGCAGCGCACCGCCATCGGCGAGCTCGAGGAGGGCGAAGTTGCGCCGATGCATCAGATCCCGCCAACCTTACAAAAATCCTTCCTTAGAGCCGCTGGTGCGACTGCGCATCGAACAGATGCACGTCCTCGCCATCGAACGCGAGGTGCACGGCGTCGCCTTCGCGCAGCCGCACGCGGCTATCGATCCGCGCGCGCACCGCCGTCGCCCCGGCCTGCAGGTCGACGATGGCGCTCTCTCCTAGCTGCTCGACGAGCTCGACGCGCGCGGTGATGCCGCTCTCGGCGATGCGGATCGCGCCTGGCCGCACGCCGAGCACCGCGTCGCGCTGGCCGTAGTCCGTCTGCAAAGGGATGCTGTGCCCAGCGATGCTCGCGCTGCGGCCATGGAGCTGCGCGGGGAAAAAGTTCATCGGCGGGCTGCCGAGGAAGGCGGCGACTTCCAGGGACTTCGGCCGCGCGAACAATTCCACCGGCGTGCCGACCTGCTCGATGCGCCCGTCCATGAACACCGCCATGCGATCGGCAATGGTCATCGCTTCTTCCTGGTCATGGGTGACGTACACGGTCGTGACGCCGAGCGCGCGGTGCAGCTTGCGCAGCTCGACGCGCGTTTCCATGCGCAGCTTGGCGTCGAGGTTGGAGAGCGGCTCGTCCAGCAGGAATAGGCGCGGCTGCCTGACGATGGCGCGCGCGAGGGCGCAGCGCTGCTGCTGTCCGCCGGAGAGCTGGCCGGGCTTGCGCTCGAGGAGATGGCCGATGTGCACGCGCTCGGCGGCTTCCTTCACCGACTTGTCGATGTCGGGCGCGCCGACCATGCGCAGCGGAAAGGCGATGTTGTCGTACACGCTCATGTGCGGATACAGCGCGTAGCTCTGGAACACCATCGCCACGTTGCGCTCGCCGGGGTCGGCCTCGCTCACGTCGCGCCCGTCGAGCAGCACGCGGCCCTCGTCGGCGGCCTCGAGCCCGGCGAGGATGCGCAGCGTCGTGGTCTTGCCCGAGCCCGAAGGGCCGAGCAGCGCGAAGAATTCTCCGGCGCGGATTTCGAGGTTGATGCCGTGCAGTGCGGTGACCGCGCCGTGGCGCTTGACGATGCCCTTGAGCTCGATCATCGCCGGCCGCCGCCCTTCACCGCGCCGACGGTGAGGCCCTTGACGATGTGCTTCTGCGCGAGCAATCCGAGGATGATCACCGGCGCCATGGCGATCATGGCCGCGGCCGCGAGCCTGGCCCATTGCGTCTGCTCGACCGAAATGAAGTTGAACATCGCCACCGTCACCGGCCGCACGCGGTTGCCGCCGAGCACCACCGCGAACAGGAACTCGTTCCAGGCATTGAGGAACACGAACACGATCGTTACCGCGATGCCGCCGCGCGCCTGCGGCAGGATCACGTAGAGCAGCGCGCGCAGCCGCCCGGCGCGATCGAGCAGCGCCGCTTCCTCCATCTCGCGCGGGATTTCCTCGAAGTACGACACCATCAGCCAGATGGCGAAGGGCAGCGCCGCCGAGACGTAGACCAGCACCATGCCGTGATAGCTGTCCATCCAGCCGAGGCCGCGCAGCATCAGGAAGTAGGGGATCACCAGGCCGACCGGCGGCAGCATCTGCGCCGCGAGCACGTAGAAGCCGGTGGCGCGCTTCGCCGGCAGCTCGAGCCGCGCGAGCGCGTAGGCGGCGGGAATGGCGAGCAGCATCGTCACCGCAGTGGTGGCGATGGCGAGAATCAGGCTCGAGACGAGGTTGGGCACGATGCTCGTGGCACCGAACAGCACTTCGCGGTAATTGGCGAGCGTCGGCGTGAACACCAGCACCGGCGGATAGGCGAGCACGTCGCGCTCGGTCTTGAACGAGGTGATGAGCCCCCACAGCACCGGGAAGCACCACACGGCGAGCAGCAGACTCGCCGCGAAGGCGAGCAGCACCTTCCTCATCGCGCTCTCCGCAGCGAGAACATCACCGCCGAGGTCGCCATCGTCAACGCCAGGAGCACGATGGCGAGCGCGGAGCCATAGCCGATCGAGAGCTCGGCGAAGGACATGCGGTAAGCGTAGAGGTTGAGGATCTCGGTCGCCGTACCCGGGCCGCCGCCCGTGGCGGCGAAGATCGCGGCGAAGGCGGAGAGCGCCGTCATCACGCGCAGGATCACCACCACCACGATCGCCGGCCGGATCAGCGGCAGCGTGATGTGCCGGAAGCGCTGCCAGGCGCCGGCGCGGTCGATGCGCGCCGCCTCGTAGAGCTCGGGCGGGAGCGCCGAGAGGCTGGCGAGGATCACCAGGAACGCGAACGGCGTCCACTGCCAGGTGTGGATCGCGATCACCGAGACGAGCGCGAGCTGCGGATCGCCGAGCCAGTTGTGGCTGCCGGCGCCGAGCGCGCGCGTCACGAAGTCGGCGACGCCGAAGTCCGGCGCGAGCACCAGCGTGCGCCAGAAAAGGCCGACCACCACCGGCGCGAGCACGATCGGCAGGATCGCGGCGACGCGGAGCAGGCCCTGGCCGCGCGGGATCTGCATCACCAGCAGGGCGAGGCCGAGGCCGACGAGGACCTGCAGCACCACCGTGGTGCCGGTGTAGACGGCGGTGAGTTGGAGCGAGTGCCAGAAGCGCGCGTCGTGCGCCATTTGCACGTAGTTGCCGGCGCCGATGAATCCGCTGAGCCACGATGAGGTGAGGTCGAGGCGGTAGAGGCTCGTCCAGAGGAGATAGACGAGCGGGAACGTGGTGACGAGCACCAGCGCGGCGAACGCCGGGAGGAAGAGCGCCAGTGCGAAGCGCCGTTCCCCCCGGGCAAGGGGCGACATCAGGCCTTCATGATGCCGTCGATCTTGGCTTGCGCCTCGTCGAGCGCTTCCTTGGGCTTCTTCTGGCCGACGAGCGCCGACTGCACCGCGGTCGCCAGCGTGTCGCCGATCGCCGGCCATTGCGGCACGCGCGGGCGCCAGTTGACGTCGGTGTCCTGATCGAGCGATTGCAGCGACGCTTCGACGAAGTTGGCGCCGCTATCGCGCATGAAGCCGGTGAAGTCGGCGTTGCGCCAGAGCGAGCCGCGGTTCACACCGGAGCGCTTCGCCGGGCCGGCGAATTTCCACGACGTGCGCGCCTGCGTCTCGGCGGCCGCGGCCCAGCTGATGAAGAGCCAGGTGGCGCGCTTCGCTTTTTCCGGCAGGGCGGCGTTGATCGGGAAGCCCCAGTTCCAGATCGAGGTGACGCGCTTGCCGCTCGGACCGGCGGGCCAGCGCGCGAAGCCGATCTTGCCGATGACTTTCGATTTTTCGGGGTTATTGAGCACGGCAGCCGATGAGTGCGCATCGACATAGCAGCCGAGCGTGCCCTGCGAGAAGGCGTCGGCGATATCGGGCCAGTTCCAGTTACGCACCGCGGGCGGCGCGTACTTCGAGAGCGCGTTCACATACCAGTCGAGCGCCGCGAGCGCTTCCGGACCATTCGCGCGAATGCGGCCGCCCGAGAACCAGTCGCCGCCGAACGCACGGAACAGCGACGGATAGATGTACATGTTCTGCCCGGCGCCGGCGAAGCCGCGCAGCGCGAGTCCCCACACGCGGTTATTCGGATCGTGCAGCGCCGCCGCGTTCTTCAGCATCTCGTCGAGTGTCTGCGCGGGCTTGAGGCCTTTGGCGTCGTACAGGTCCTTGCGGTACACCTGCACGGTGACCTCGCCGTCGTAGGGGATGCCGTAGGGCTTGCCGTCGACGGAGTCGGCCTCGCGCCAGGCCTTGAGGATGTCCTCGTAGCCGAACCATCTCGCGTCGGTCAGCTTCGGATCGCCGAGATAGCGGTCGAGCGGATCGACCCAGCGGTTCGCCGCGTACAACGGGTAGTACATGGGATCCGTCGCGGAAGTGGCATAGGTCCCCGTTTTCGACGTGAGGTCGAGGATCGACTTCTGCCGGATCTGGCCCGGCGGCACCTTCTCGAAGCGCACCTTCACGCCGGTGAGCGCCTCGAACTGCGCGCCGATCGCGATCAGGTTGTCGAAGTAGCTCGCCGGGATCACCGCGACGGTGATGGTCTCGCCCTCGGCCTGGCGCCAGTTGATGTTGGCCGACTGGTACGGCGCGAGCTCGCTGCCCTGAGCGCGCGCATATTTCAGCACCCAAGGCGCGGCGAGCGCTCCGCCCACAAGCTGCAGCGCGCGGCGGCGTGATGGATTTTTCATGATGTCTCCCCTTATCGAATTGCGGCAAATGGACTGCAGCCCGGCGCATCGTCGGCGCTTTCGGCCTGCTTCAAAAGATAGGGCGGAAACTCGCCGCCGCCATCGGCGGTGCCGAGGTCGAACAGCTTCTTCACCACGTCGGGATGCTTGTCCGCCAGGTTCGGCGCATCGGGCGCGGGGCGCGGCGAGTCGTGCAGGAAGGCGCCGCGGCCGTTGACCTTGCAGTTCATCCACCACTTGTCGTTGATCACGGTCATCGCCGAGCCCCAGCCGACGGTGACATGGTCGCGAATGGCCTTTCCACGCAGAAACGACTTCCCATCGATAGGCGAAGGCGGCTTGACGCCGGCCGCGTCGAGCAGCGTCGCCGAGATGTCGTGGTGCTGCACCCAGGCGTCGCACTGCGTGCCGGCGCCGGCCATCTTCGGATAGCGCACCATCAGCGGCACCTCGTAGCTCTCCGGGTCCGAGGG
>DASXRW010000574.1:0-2049 GCA_036506355.1 Burkholderiales bacterium | reverse complement strand
CTTCTGCGGGATCGAGTCCTTGGCCTCGGTGAGATACACCGTCTCGATCTCGGGCGCCTCGCGCTCGACGAGCTTCAGCGTGCGGTAGTCGAACGACTGGATCGTCGCGCGCCGCTCGAGGCCCGCCTTGCGGATCTCGCCCACCAGCGCGCGCGCGAACGCTTCCGGTCCGACTGTCTCGTCCGCGTGCGTCGCCAGCAGCTTGGTCTCGATGTTGAAGCGCACGCTGGTCTTTCCCGCCAGGGCGAAAAGGTCAGCCAGTCGGGGGATGCGCGTGCCGTCCAGCGGCTTCTGGTGCGGAAAGCGCGCGGCGTATTCGCTGCCGGGACGGATGCGGCCGACGTCGTAACGCTGGAGCTCCGCATACGTCAGTGAGTACACCGTCGGCCCGGGCGCGCTGACCCATTTGCCATCCGGCCCGCGCGCGACGTCGGGGTTGAGCCGGCGGTCGTGGTGCACGACGACCACGCCGTCCTTCGTGACGCCGGTGTCGAGCTCGAGCGTCGTGACGCCGATCTCCAATGCGCGCGAGAACGCGGCCAGCGTGTTTTCCGGCAGGTAGCCGCGCGCGCCGCGGTGGCCCTGGACGTCCATCGCTATCGCCACCGCCGGAAAGAGGAGGGCACCGAGCGCAAACCTCAAAGGATCATCTGCGTCTGCGTGGTGACCGACAGCAGCTTGCCCGACTCATCGGTGATGCGCGTCTCCCAGACGTGCGTGCGCTTGCCCTTGTGGATCGGCTTTGCCTCCGCCTGCACCGTGCCCGAGCGGCAGCCGGCGATGAAGTTGGTCTTGGATTCGAGCGTCGCGGTGCGCTGTCCCTCGGCGAGGTTCGCCACGGTGCCCGCCGCGCCGATGGTGTCGGCGAAGGCCATCAGCGTGCCGCCGTGGACCGTGCCGCCGACCGTCATCAGCTTTTCCGACACCTTGAGCCGCGCGACCACGCGCTCGGGCGTCACCTCGACGAACTCGATGCCGAGGTACGCGATGAGGCCGGTGTTCCATTCCACCTTCACAGCGAGAAGTCCACTTCGCCCGAAAAGCGCTCGATCCTCAGCTTGGTCGCGAAGGGCTCGCGCTCCCGGTTGAACTTGGCGTGCAACGCCTGGTTGGCCACGTATTTATCGTAGTGCTCGCGCGATTCGATGCCGTAGAGCATGGCATGCGCGCTCCAGCCGGTGGCGTCGGGCTCGGCGATCTTCAGCCGCCGCACCCACAGGAAGCCGGGCTGGCGCAGCACCTCGGCCATGTGCCCGCCTTCGAGCCAGCGCATCACCTGTGCCTCGCCGCCCTGCGCGATCCAGAAGCGCACCACGAGGAAGAAGCGCGCTTCGTTCATCGGCTGGGCACCATGGTCCATAGCATGACGAGGATGATGGCGAGTAGCACGGCGGCGCTCAAGGCGAGCGACAAGTGTATGCCGATCAGGCTGCCGGCGAGGCCCACGGTGACGCCGCTGAAGGCGCGCAGGCCGAGCGCCGACATGCTGAAAAGCCCGATCACCCGGCCGCGCACCGCCGGCGGGGCGTTCAACTGCACCAGCGTCTGCGCCATGGCGTAGAACGAGAGCTCGAGGAAACCGCAGACGAAAAGCAGCGCCAGGGCAAGCGGATAGGACGCGGTCGCGGCAAAGCCGCCCATCGCGATGCACCAGCCAAGTGCCAGCAGGAATGCGCCGCGCGGCGAGGCGCGCAGCAGTCCCTGGCTCTCGAGCACCACGCCGGCGCTCAGCGCGCCCGCCGCATCGGCGGCGAAGAGCACGCTGTAGCTGAGGCCGCCGTCGCCGTGGCCGAAGTCGTTCGCGAACTCGGGCATCTGCGCCTGGTAAGCGTTGCCGACGATGAGCGAGGCGCCGCCGACCAGGATCACCATCGACAGGATCACGCGGTTATCCCTCACCGCGCGCCAGGTGGCGACGACATCGGCGAACCCGCGCACCGCGGGCGGTGCGTGCCGGTGACGGTAAGGCGCCTTCCACAGCCAGACGATGAACGGCAGGTAGAGGAGCGCGTTGAAGAGGATGCCCCACGCCGGGCCGAGGACGAGGAG
>DASXRW010000573.1:0-6238 GCA_036506355.1 Burkholderiales bacterium | reverse complement strand
GCGACCCCGGTGCTAGAATCCGCGAGCCTGATCGAACGCCCATCCCGCCGGCCCAGCCTCGCTGGGCTTTTGACTTTTTGGAGTCAGAGCAAATGAACGCTCCTGCAACAGGCCCGACCGATCAATCCAGCGCGCCTGCATGGGTGCGCCACCCGGGCCTGCGTCAGTGGGTGTCCGAAATTGCGCAGCTGACCAAGCCGGACCGCATCGTGTGGTGCGACGGCTCGGAAGCCGAATACGAAGGCCTGTGCGAAGAACTCGTCGCCAAGGGCACCTTCATCCGCCTGAATCCGGCGCTGCGCCCCAACTCGTTTCTCGCCCGTTCGCACCCAAGCGATGTCGCGCGCATGGAGGAGCGGACCTTCATCTGCAGCGGCTCCAAGGAGAACGCCGGTCCGACGAACAACTGGAACGACCCGCGCGAGATGCGCCGCACGCTCGATCGATTGTTCGACGGCTGCATGCGCGGCCGCAGCCTGTACGTGGTCCCGTTCTCGATGGGACCGATCGGTTCGCACATCGCGCAGATCGGCGTTGAAATCACCGACTCTCCCTATGTAGCGGCGAGCATGCGCGTCATGACGCGCATGGGCCGCGCGGTGATCGACTGGCTCGGCGACAGCGGCAAGTTCGTGCCCTGCATTCACTCGGTCGGCGCTCCGCTCGAGCCGGGAGAGCAAGACGTCGCGTGGCCGTGCAACGAGCAGGAAAAATGGATCGTTCATTTCCCCGAAACGCGCGAGATCTGGTCCTACGGCTCGGGCTACGGCGGTAACGCGCTGCTAGGCAAGAAATGCCTCGCGCTGCGTATCGCTTCGGTAATGGCGCGCGACGAAGGCTGGCTCGCCGAGCACATGCTGATCCTCGGGCTGCAATCGCCCTCGGGGGAAAAGAGCTACGTCGCCGCGGCATTCCCCTCGGCCTGCGGCAAAACCAATCTCGCCATGCTGATTCCGCCGGACGCGCTGCGCGGCTGGAAGGTGACCACGATCGGCGAGGACATTGCGTGGATCAAGCCGGGCGCCGACGGCCGCTTCTACGCCATCAATCCTGAATATGGTCTCTTCGGGGTTGCGCCGGGTACCTCGGAACAGACCAATGCCAACGCGATGCGCATGCTGCGCGAGAACGTGATCTTCACCAACGTGGCGATGACGCCCGACGGTGACGTGTGGTGGGAAGGCATGACCGACGAGCCGCCGGCGAGGCTGATCGATTGGCAGGGCAAGCCTTGGACCCCGCAGGACGGGAAGAAAGGACGGCTCGCCGCGCATCCGAATGCGCGCTTCACCGTTGCCGCGACGCAATGTCCTTCGATGGATCCGAAGTGGGAAGATCCGCAGGGCGTGCCGATCGCCGCGTTCCTCTTCGGCGGCCGCCGCTCCTCCACCGTGCCGCTAGTGGTCGAGGCACCGAGCTGGGAAGAGGGCGTCTACATGGCCGCCACGCTCGGATCCGAAACCACCGCGGCGATCACGGGCAAGGTTGGCGTCGTGCGGCGCGATCCGATGGCGATGCTCGCTTTTTGCGGCTACAACATGGGCGATTACTTCGCTCATTGGCTGAAGATGGGACGCGCGGTCAAGCATCCGCCGCGCATCTTCCGCGTCAACTGGTTCCGCCGCGATGCGCAGGGCAAATTCATCTGGCCGGGATTCGGCGAGAACATGCGCGTGCTGCAATGGGTGGTCGAGCGCTGCCAAGGGCGCGCGCGCGGCGTCGAAACGCCGCTCGGAACCATGCCGCGATTCGAAGACCTGAACTGGCAGGGGCTCGAGAAAATGTCACCCGCGCAATACGCGGAGCTCACGCGCATCGATACTTCCGCCTGGCAGGACGAACTCAAATCCCACGACGAATTATTCGAAAAGCTCGGAGAGCACCTGCCGGCCGCTCTGGAAGCGCGCCGCGGGCGCATGCACGAAAAACTCGCCGCCTAACGGTGCGACAACCAGAAAGCGCCGGCAGCGGCCAGCAGCGCCGCCGCGGCCGCAGCGGCGAATGCTGCCGGCGAGCGCCAGGCTTCCGCCGCGATCCCGCCGAGCGCCATCCCCGAGCCTACGCCAGCAAGCAGCGCGCTCGTCGACCAGGTGAATGCCTCGGTGGTGTGCTCAGGCTTCGCGGTCTTCGCCACCAGCATCGATTGAATGATGAGCGCCGGGGCCATCACCACGCCCCCGAGAACGCAAAACGCGGCGAAACCAAACAATCCCCATGGAGCGGCGAGCAGTAGCAGCCCGACGCCCATGATGGCGAGTGTCCTGCTGAACTGGAGCAGCAGCGGAGCGTGCCAATGCCCGCTGCCGTAAGCGAGACCTCCGAGCGCGCTGCCAACGCTCATCAAGCCGAGGAACACGCCCGCAAGGGCCGGGCGGCCGGATTCCGCTGCATAAGCCGCAACTCCGAGCTCAGTGAGGCCGAAGGCGAGCGCATAACAAACGACGATCATGATCAGCGCAACAAAACTTCGCTGGCCTAGTGGACCGAGCAGCGTCGCGTGGCTGCGCGGTGCGATCTTCCATTCGCGCAGTGCCCTCGGGCGCAGGAAGAGAAACACGCCGACAAAACCGCTGGCGGCGGCGAACCAGACCGCGGCTCTCGGCGACGCCAATGCGACGAAGAGGGCGACAAGCAGCGGACCGACGATGAACACGGTTTCAATCAATACCGAATCGAGCGAATACGCCGTCGTCAGCGCTGCGTCGTCGCCGAGGCGTTGTCGCAGATACGTGCGCATGCAAACGGTGATCGGAGGAAAGCTCGCGCCCGCGGCCGCCGCGAAAGCGAACACCCATGGGCTGGACGCTCGCACTGAGACTGCGGCGAGCAATGCAGCAAGCGAGGCGGGAAACAGCAGAGCGCCGCTGATCAGCATGGCGCGCGGCCCGTGCCGATCGATCACGCGGCCGATCGCCGGCGCCACGCAGGCGAGTCCCGCGACGTAGCAGCCGGTCGCAGCGCCGCCGGTGGCGAACGATTCGCTCGCACCCTGCACGAGAAGCAGGATCGCGAGTCCGCTCATGCCGATGGGCAAGCGGCCGATGATCGAGGCGGCAAACAGATACCGCAGCTCGCGCGAGGCGAGCACGCTCCTATAGGGCGCGAGCGAAATCATGGCGCGCTGCTGCACTGCAACAAAAGAGCTGTTCCACGTGAAACCCCGCGCTGGCGCGCCCGAGCAAACAGCGCTCGCGTAAAATGCGCCACCCCATGAGATTTCCCGAGGATTTCGACGTCATCGTCGTCGGCGGCGGCCATGCCGGCACCGAAGCGGCGCTTGCTGCGGCGCGCATGGGCCGGCGCACGCTGCTGCTGACCCATAGCATAGAAACCCTGGGGCAGATGTCGTGCAATCCGTCGATCGGCGGCATCGGCAAAGGTCATCTGGTAAAGGAGGTGGATGCCTTTGGGGGCGCGATGGCCCTCGCCACCGACGAGGCCGGCATCCAGTTTCGCATTCTCAACGCTTCCAAGGGCCCGGCCGTACGCGCAACACGCGCGCAAGCCGACCGCGTCCTGTACCGGCAGGCGATCCGGCGCATGCTGGAGAGCCAGCCCGATTTGCTGCTTTTCCAGCAGGCCGTCGACGACGTATTGCTGCAAGGCGAGCGAGTGGTAGGCGTGCGCACCCAGCTGGGCGTCGAATTTCGCGCACGCGCGGTGGTGCTGACCACTGGAACCTTCCTTGCCGGCCTGATTCACGTCGGTCTCACGAGCCACGCCGCTGGGCGCGCAGGCGAACCGGCGGCATCGACCCTCGCCGCAAGGCTGCGGGAGCTGAAGCTGCCCGTGGGCAGGCTCAAGACCGGCACGCCGCCGCGCATCGATCGCCGCAGCGTCGACCTTGGCGTGATGGAAGTACAGCCTGGCGATTCGCCCGAGCCGGTATTTTCGTTCCTCGGCGCACGCAGCATGCATCCTGCGCAGCTGCCCTGCTGGATCACGCACACCAACGAGCGCACTCACGACATCATCCGCGGGGCACTCGACCGCTCGCCGATGTTCACCGGCGTCATCCAGGGCATCGGGCCCAGGTACTGCCCGTCAATCGAGGACAAGGTTCACCGATTTGCGGGCAAAGCCAGCCACCAGATTTTTCTCGAGCCCGAAAGCCTGTCGACGCACGAGCTCTATCCCAACGGCATTTCGACCAGCCTGCCCTTCGATGTGCAGCTGGACCTCGTCCATTCGATCCGCGGCCTGGCGAAAGCGCACCTTGTACGGCCCGGCTACGCGATCGAGTATGACTATTTCGACCCGCGAAATCTCCATGCCTCGCTCGAGACGAAATCGCTGCAGGGGCTTTATTTCGCGGGCCAGATCAACGGCACGACCGGTTATGAAGAGGCTGCGGCGCAAGGCCTGCTTGCCGGTTTGAACGCGGCGCTGCGCTCGAAGAACGAGCCGCCATGGTGGCCTCGACGCGATGAAGCGTATCTCGGCGTGCTGGTCGACGACTTGGTAACCCGTGGCGTTTCCGAGCCCTACCGCATGTTCACGAGCCGCGCGGAATATCGACTGCAGCTGCGCGAAGACAACGCGGACTTGCGATTGACCGAGGCCGGCCGCCGGCTTGGGCTGGTCAATGACCAGCGATGGGACGCCTTCAATCGCAAGCGCGATGCCATCCAGCAGGAAACGCATCGGCTTGAACGAACGTTTGTAAGCACAGGCTTCCGCGAAAAGCAAAGCATTCTCGAGATGCTTCGCCGCCCAGAGATCACGTATGCGAGCCTGGTTCCAGAGCCTCCGGTCGGGCTGGAAGTGGCTGCCCAAGTCGAGATCCAGGCTAAGTACGAGGGGTATATCGATCGCCAGAAGCGCGAAGTCGAACGCGGGCGCGAGTTCGAATCGCTAACCCTGCCGTGCGACTTCGATTACCGCCAGGTGCGCGGCCTGTCGGTTGAGGCGCAGCAGAAGCTCAATGAGCACAAGCCGGAGACAATCGGCCAAGCCTCGCGTATTTCGGGCATCACGCCGGCCGCGATTTCACTTTTGCTGGTGCACTTGAAGAGGGGCTTGCAGCCGTCCAAAAGAACGGCATGACGCCGCGCGCCGCGCTCGAGCGCGGCCTGGAAGAACTCGAGCTCGCGCTGCCGGCGAGCACCTGCGATCAGCTGATCGCCTACGTAATGCTGCTCGCCAAATGGAATCGCAGCTACAACCTGACCGCAGTTCGCGACCCGCTCGCCATGGTGAGTCAGCATTTGCTTGACTCGCTCGCAGTGCTGCCGCACCTGCCCCTGCAGGCTGCGCGGGTCGCCGACGTCGGCACGGGGGCGGGACTTCCAGGCATCCCACTCGCACTTGCGCGACCCCAGTGGCATGTGGCGCTGATCGAATCGAATCAGAAAAAGGCCGCGTTTCTGCGCCAGGCGATGATTGAGCTCAGCATCGCTAACGTCGAAGTGCACGCAGGTCGCGCCGAGGAATGGCAGCCGCAGGAGCGCTTTGGCCTCGTTACGTCGCGCGCCTTTGCGGAGCTCGCCGCGTTTGTCGCGGCCTGCCGCCACCTGCTCGCCCCCGGTGGCACGTTCGCGGCCATGAAAGGCAAGCAGCCGCAAGCCGAGATCGAGCGTCTGCCGCCGGATGTGCGGCTGCGGTCCGTGCTGCGCCTGCGTACGCCGCTGCGCGAGGCGGAGCGGCACCTGGTGCTCTGCGAGCTGCAAGCGTGAGCGCGGCGCAAGTGCTTGCCGTGGTCAACCAGAAAGGTGGGGTCGGCAAAACCACCACCAGCGTGAATCTCGCCGCGGCGCTCGCACAGTCCGGGCGCCGCGTCCTGCTGGTCGATCTCGATCCACAGGGCAACGCGACGATGGGAAGCGGCGTCGACAAGCGCACCGCGCTGCGTACCGTCTACCACGTGCTGCTCGGGCTCTCGGAGCTCGCCGCGGTGCGCACGCGCACAGAACGGGGCGGCTTCGACCTGCTGCCGGCGAATCGCGAGCTCGCCGGCGCCGAGGTCGAGCTCGTCGAACTGCCGGCGCGGGAATCGCGGCTCAAGGCGGCGCTCGAGCGCGTGCTCGACGAATACGATTTCGTGCTGATCGACTGCCCGCCTTCGCTCAGCCTGCTCACGGTGAACGCCTTGACCGCCGCGCAGCGCGTGCTGATTCCGATGCAATGCGAGTACTACGCGCTCGAAGGCCTGTCAGACCTGGTCGCAACGATCAAGCGCGTGCGCGGACATCTGAATCCGCAGCTCGAGATCGCCGGCCTGCTGCGCACCATGTACGAC
>DASXRW010000572.1:0-9458 GCA_036506355.1 Burkholderiales bacterium | reverse complement strand
GTCTTCACCGTGACGCCGCCGTTCGTGTTGACTTCCTTGTCGAGCGCCTTGAACAGGCTGTTGATGAGCGCGAGCGCCTTGACGTCCCCGATCCTCTCGTAGATCGCAGTGCTCTCGCAGACGTCGGAGAAAAGGATGGCGCGCTGGTCGCTGGTCTCGCTGATGGCCGGTGCCTCCGGACAGAAATGATACGTGATCGCGTTGGTTCGCTTTGTGAGAAAGCTTCTTGCTCTGCTGCTCTTCCTCGCTGCCGGCACCGACTTCTATGCGCGCATCCTCGCGCAGGCGCTGGGCGATGCTCCGGCAACCGTTCGTAGTGGAGGACCTGCCCGGCGGTAGCGGCAACGCCGGTGCCGCAGCCGCGGCACGCGCCGCGCCCGACGGCTGCATCCCGCAGTTCGATACGCCCGCCGAGTTCGCCGCCGCGCTCGCGCGCGATCGGCAGTTCTGGGCGGAGTTCATCCGCCGCGCGGGCGTGGTTCCTGACTAACGACTAAACGTCCCTGCCGAACTCCGGGCCGTCCAGCTGGCGCACTTCGCACTCGATGTCCCAGTCTTCGCCATGGATCTTCAGGAAGCGCTGGGTCAGCTCGATCGCCTCCTCCTTCGACTTCGCCTCGAGGATCGCATAGCCGCCGATCACTTCCTTCGTCTCCATGAACGGCCCATCGACCATCGACAGCTTGCCGCGGCGCAGGCGCACGCGCACCCCTTCCGCGGTCGGCCGAAGCCCGGCGGTGCTTATCAGCCGGCCGGTGCGGGTCATTTCCTCTATCAGCTTGCCCATGTCGCTCATGAGCTGCTCGCTGGGTACCTGGCCGGTGTTCTCTTGGATACGGATCATCGATAGGAATCGCATAGCAGTGGTCTCCTTGGTGGTGGCACGGTGGCCTACTCCCTAGTCGAACGAAGATCGGGCGGATCGACAAAGCGCCTCATCAGATCCACGGGCTCTTTTACGAACGAGCGGGGCCGTATCACGTGCCGCGGGCGGCACTTAGCCATCGGTTTTGTTTCCCCGACCACACAAAGCATCCAAAACCAGACCGAGAAAGAAGCGCTTCAACCTCGGCTTCACTCATTGGTGCAACGGCGAACGACTGGCGCCAGACGCTGCCCGCGAGCTCGTAGCGCAGCGTCATCTCCACGATAGCTGCCGTGTGGTTCACAGCTTCGACGGACATCTCGATATCGCCTATAGCGTTCAGAGGACCCGGTTGAACACTGCGCAGCCAGGCGGGGTCGTGGCGCTCGAGTAAGAGGCGCGACTCCCGCCGAAGATGGCGGCGAGCCGTATCGATAAAGGCGCAGCGGACCTCGGTTACCGGGTGGTTGATGAGGCAGCTGGCAAGAAGCACTACATCAAAGCGATCGTCGAGGTTCAAGGATTCGATATCGGAATGAACCCGCGCCGCGCCGTCCGGCAGCGCGGAGAGCATGTCTGGGGAGTTGTCCACCGCCGTGACGCGTGCGCCCCATTCGAGGAGCCGACGCGTCAGACGGCCGGCACCACAACCTAACTCGAGGACGTGCGTGTCCACCTGAAACAGGGCCCGGTAATCCTCGAGCTCGCCCAGGTAGGGCAACTTGCGATACAGGTCGACGGAGCAGCCGTCTGGCGCCTGCACTCCGGGGCCCGAGCCAGAGAACCGAAAGCCCACAAGGGAGCTCACTACACCTTGAAACCGTGTTCCCGGAACCAGCGCGCCGCGCCCGGATGCAGCGGCACGTCGCGCGGCGTCGCCTCGGTCTCCTCGCCGAGCGTGCCGATGCCCTGGTAAGGCGCCCAGGGGTTGAAGCTCTCCCACACGATCTCGCTCTCGCGGGCATGGATCGCGTCGACGATCTTGTACGCGGCATCGTCGGGCAGATCGGTGCGCGCATAGAGCGGCCAGGCGCTGTAGTCGATGCAGGCGTGATCGGCTTCCAGCCCCTTGTATCGTCCTTTGGGCATCACCACGCGCCGCCAGCCGATTTCGCCGAGCTTGGCGAACGTCTCGGGCTCGAGGGTCAATGGGCGAAAGCCCGCGGCGAGCGCCTGCTCGAACCAGAGCACCAGGCCTTCGTCGAAGATCGCATCGAGCGTTCCATCGGCGATGGCCTGCATGCGGCGCTTGTCGCCCGGGCCGCCGTTCAGCTGCAGCTTGCCGCCCCAGCTCTCGACGTCGCTCAAAGAGAATCCGTACACGGCGAGCGTCTGCTCGGTCAGGTTGCGCGTCGAATGCGTGGTGTCCTCGCGCACCGAGATGGTGAGCGGCATGCGCTTCGCCTTGATGTCGGCGAGCGACTTGATGCCGGTGCGCGGATGCACCATGTAGGCAAAGCGGTCCCACGACGGATAGTTCGCCACGATGCACAGCGGCAGCGGCTCGCGAAACAGACCTTTGCCGCGCACCGCCTGGGTGAGCATCGCCGACGGATTGACGATCGCCGCCTCGAGCTCGCCGCGCGCCACCGCGTGCGCGAGGATCGGCGAGCCGGTCGCCATCCGCAGCCAGGGCCGGTACGCCGCGCCCGAGCCGCTGCCCACCGTGATGCAGAGGTCGCGGTTGCCGTAATACGGCGTCGCGGGATTGCCGGCGATGTGCAGCCCGATCTCCCACAGGAATTTGGCGCGGATGAAGTTCGCGCCTTTCGGCAGGTAGTCCATGGACCTTCCTATACGCGGATCGGCGGCGTGAGGTCGGCCGGGGTGTCGATGTCGCGCACCACGCCCGGATCGCCGATCGGAATTTTCACCAGCTCGCCGGCATGTTCAGTAAGGATTTTCTTTGCGCCCTCGTCGCCGCCGAGCGCGATCAGCTGCTCGTAGAACTGCCCCGAGATGCCCACCGGATGCCCGCGCCGCGCGCGGAAGTACGGCGCGACGAGCGCCGCGCCGCTCTCGAGCGCTTGCCGCACGGCGGCGATCGAGGTGCGGCGGATGTACGGCATGTCGGCGAGCGCGACGATATAGCCCGCGCGCTTGCCCGCGGCGCGCACTGCGCACGCGAGGCTCGCGCCCATGCCTTCATGGGCGCGCTCGCAGATCACGGTCTGGCATTGCTCGGATTTGAAAAGCGCGGCATCGCCGGGCTTGACCACCGCGATGACTTCGCCCAGCTCGGCTGCCAGATGGCGCAAGGCCTGCACCGCGATCGGCACGCCGTGCGGCAGCGGGTGGCGCAGCTTGTCGGAGCCGAAGCGCGAAGCGGAGCCTGCCGCGAGCAGCAGGCCGACGATGTTCAAGTCTGTTTGACTTCGCAGGCCGAAGGATCGAAGCGCGGCTTGGGCTTCGCCGCCCAGGAGGGCTCCGAGACGCCGTGGCGCACCGCGGTCATCTCCGCGAGGATCGCCACCGCGATCTCGGGCGGCGTCTTCGAGCCGATATAGAGGCCCACCGGCCCGCGCAGGCGCGCGATCTCCTCGGCCGAGACGTCGAATTCCTTGAGGCGCTCGCGGCGCGCGTCGTTGTTCTTCTTCGAACCGATGGCGCCGACGTAGAAGGCGGCCGATTTGAGCGCTTCCATGAGCGCGAGATCGTCGAGCTTGGGATCGTGCGTCAGCGCGACGAGCGCGCTATGGCCATCGAGCTCGAGCTCGCGCACCACGTCGTCGGGCATGCCGCGGTTGATCGGCACGACCGCGAGATCCCAGCCCGCCGCGTATTCCTCGCGCGGATCGATCACCACCACGTGGTAGTCGAGCATGCGCGCCATCTCGGCGAGATAGCGCGTGAGCTGTCCCGCGCCGATCAGCACGAGCCGCCAGCGCGGGCCGTGGACCGCCGAGAGCACGCGGCCGTCGAACTCGAGCACGTCCTGCCAGCGGCCCGGCTCGAGCGTGGCGCGGCCGCTCTCCATCTCGACGCGGCGCTTCACGAGCTGCTGCGACTGGATCTTTTCCAGCAGCTCCGCCAGCCCGCTTTTGTCGGTGACCGGCTCCAGCACCAGCTGCAACGTGCCGCCGCAAGGCAGACCCCAGCGCGTCGCCTCCTCGTTGGTCACGCCGTAGGTGACGAGTTCGGGTTTCTTCGCCGCCGCGAATTTCTCGCGCACTTTGTCCACCAAGTCGTCCTCGACGCAGCCGCCCGACACCGAGCCGACGATCTGACCGTCGTCGCGGATCGCGACCATCGCGCCCACCGGCCGCGGCGCGGACCCCCAGGTTTTCACAATCGTGCCGAGCGCGGCGCGGTGGCCGCTCTTGCGCCACTGCTCCGCCGTACGCAGCACTTCGATATCGACGCTATCCATGCGGAAATGTTATCGCAACCCGGCAGCCTTTAGCCCCCGTTCCATCCGTAATGGAAATCGTCGCGCCATGTCCCACGGCGATCTCGCGCACGATGGCGAGGCCGAGGCCGCTGCCGGTGCCGGGAGTGCCGGGCACGCGGTAGAAGCGCTCGAGCACGCGCTCGCGCTCCGCCGGCGGAATGCCCGAACCGTCGTCCTCGATCTCGACGTAGGAGTGCGCGCCGCGCCGGCCGGTGCGCACCGTGGCGCGCCCGCCGCGCTGCGAGTACTCGATCGCGTTGTGCACGAGATTGGCGAGCGCCTCGCGCAGCAGGAACGCGTCGCCCTGCACCGGCGCCCAGTCGAGCTCGAAGCCAAGGTCGACGTCGCGCGCGAGCGCCTGATGCACCCAGGCGTCGGCTTCGCCCTCGGCGAGCGCCTTGAGATTGAGCTCGGCGGCGTTGCCGCGCGCGCCCGGCTCGGCGCGCGCGAGCGCAAGGAGCTGGTTCGCCAGGCGTGCCGTGCGGATCGTCGCCTGGTGCACCTGCTCGAGCTCGGCCCGCACCTCCGGCGGCAGCGGCTTCGCGAGCGTGAGCTCGGTGTGCGTCTGCAGCCCTGCGAGCGGCGTGCGCAGCTGGTGCGCGGCGTTGGCGAGGAAGCGCTGCTGGTTGCGGCTCGCCTGCGCCACTTCATCGAGCAGGCCGTTGAGCGCGCTCACGAGCGGCCGCGTCTCCTCCGGCGCCCCCGCGGCGTCGATCGGCCGCAGATCGCCCGGCGAGCGCGCCTTGATCTCGTCGGAGAGACGCGCGAGCGGCCCGAGGCCGCGCTTCACGCCGAACCACACGATCACCATGGTGGCCACTGCGATCAGCATCTCCGGGAAGAGCGATGAAAACAGGATGTCGCGTGCCATGCGCGAGCGCTTCACCGTGGTCTCGGCGACCACGACGCTGCAGTCGGCTGCGCCGCACTTCGCCGGCAGCGCCACTGCGCGCACCTTCTGTCCCTTGTACGCGGTGTCGTAGGAAACGAAACCGTTGCGCGCATCGCGATCGGGCGGCGGGCCCGGCAAGCCTTCATCGCCGGCGATCTCCTCGCCGGCCGGACCGAGCACGCGGTAATACACCGTGTCGTAGCTGTCGCGGCGCAGCACCTGGTCGACCGCCACGGGCAGCTCCAGCCGGTAGCCGGATCCGGCGGTGCGAATGTAGGTGCCGAGCGAAATGCCGACGTCGATCAGCGCCTGGTCGTAGGCTTCAGTCGCCGGTTCGATCGATGGGTAATAGGCGACGAGCGCGCCGAGCACGAGCAACGCGGCGATCGGCGGGAGCAGCATCCGCAGAAGGTGCGCGCGGAGGCTGCGGGCTGCCACTTTCAGCTTCCCTTGAATTCTTCCAGCATGTAGCCGAAGCCGCGCACCGTGCGGATCTTGATGCCCGCGGGTTCGAGCTTCGAGCGCAGGCGCGAGACGTAGACCTCGATCGCGTTCGGCGAGAGATCGTCGCCCCAGCCGGCGACCGCCTGGATGATCGCCTCCTTCGACACGATCTTCTCGACCTTGCCGAGGAGCACTTCGAGCACTGCCCATTCCCGCGCGGCGAGCTCCAGTGGCTCATTCTTGAGAAACGCCCGGCGCGCCACGGTATCCAGCGCGAGCGGCCCGTGCACGATGCGCGGCCCGCCGTGCGCCTGCGACCGGCGCAGCAGCGCGCGCACCCGCGCGGTGAGCTCGGGCATGGCGAAGGGCTTCACCATGTAGTCGTCAGCGCCCAGATCGAGGCCGCGCACGCGGTCGTCGACGGCATCGCGCGCCGTGAGGACCAGCACCGGCATGGGGCCGTTTTTCTCCGGCGAGCCCGCGCGCAGGCGCCGCAGCACCTCGAAACCGTCCATCTGCGGCAGGCCGATGTCGAGGATCACCAGGTCGAAGCGCTCCTGCGCGGCGGCGAGCACCGCCTGCTCGCCGCGCGAGGTCACGTCGACTGCGTGCCCCTCGGCTTCGAGTATCCGGCGCAGGCCGGAGGCGAGCGGGGCGTCGTCTTCTACGATGAGCAATCTCAAGTGCAGAGATGCTACGATTTCCCTCCCCCGAAATGCAATCCTGAGGAGGATCCCAGCCATGTCGGTCAAGGTATCCATGAAGGTCAATGGGAAGCCGGTGTCCGCCGAGCTCGAGGAACGGACACTCCTCGTCACGTACATCCGCGAGAACCTGCGCCTCACGGGCACGCACGTGGGCTGCGACACCGCGCAGTGCGGCGCCTGCACCGTCCAGATGAACGGCAAAGCGATCAAAAGCTGCTCGATCGTCGCCATGCAAGCCGAGGGCGCCGACATCCTCACTATCGAGGGTGTCGCGCATGCCGACGGAACCTTGCATCCGATGCAAGCGGCATTCAAGGAGAACCACGGCTTGCAGTGCGGCTTCTGCACGCCGGGCATGGTGATGAACGCGCTCGATTTCGCAAGAAGCCATCCCAGCCCGACCGAGCAGGAGGTGCGCGAGAGCCTCGAAGGCAACCTTTGCCGCTGCACCGGGTATCACAACATCGTGAAAAGCATCATGGCCGGCGCTCGCGCCATGGCCGCGTCCAAATAATGGGAGCCCGCTATGACCACCTCGCTTATCGGAGCGCGCGTCCCCCGCAAGGAAGACTATCGCTTCCTCACCGGCGCCGGGCAGTACACGGATGACGTAGCCCTCGCCGGGCAGACCTACGCCGCCTTCGTGCGCTCGCCGCATGCGCACGCGGCTTTGAAATCGATCAAGACCGACCGGGCGCGCAAGGCTCCCGGAGTGATTGCAATCTACACCGGCGCCGATCTCGCCGCCGCCAAGGTGGGCGGCCTGCCCTGCGGCTGGCTCATCACCGATGTCAAAGGCCAGCCGATGAAGGAGCCGCCTTATCCGCCGCTCGCGCAGGGCAAGGTGCGCCACGTCGGCGAGCGCGTCGCCGTGGTGATCGCCGAAACGGCGGCACAGGCGCGCGATGCCGCCGAGCTCGTCGAGGTGGATTACCAGGCGCTGCCCGCGGTAGTCAACGCAGCCAAGGCGAAGAGCGGCCCGGCGCTGCACGAGATTGCGCCCGACAACACCTGCTACGTCTGGGCGCTCGGCGACAAGAACGCAGTCGATGCGGCGTTTGCCAAGGCGGCGCACGTGACGAAGCTCGACTTCGTCAACAACCGGCTGGTACCGAACGCCATCGAGCCGCGCTCGGCGAACGCGAGCTATTCGCGCGCGGATGACAGCTACACGCTGTACGTCGCGAGCCAGAACCCGCACGTCGAGCGCCTGCTCATGACGGCGTTCGTGCTCGGGCTGCCCGAGAGCAAAGTCCGCGTCGTCTCCGCCGACGTGGGCGGTGGCTTTGGTTCCAAGATTTACCTCTACGCCGAGGATGTGGTCGTCACCTGGGCCTCGCGGCAGCTCGCGCGGCCGGTGAAGTGGACTTCCGATCGCTCCGAGGCGTTTGTCTCCGACGCGCACGGGCGCGACCACATCACCACTGCCGAGCTCGCGCTCGACAAGGATGGAAAGTTTTTGGCGATGCGGGTGCGCACCACCGCCAACCTCGGCGCGTATCTCTCGACGTTCGCGTCGTGCATTCCGACCATCCTGTACGCCACGCTGCTCGCCGGCCAGTACAAGACGCCCGCGATCTACTGCGAGGTCACTGCGGTGTTCACCAACACCACGCCGGTCGACGCCTATCGCGGCGCGGGACGGCCGGAAGCCACGTACGTGGTCGAGCGCCTGGTGGAGACCGCGGCACGCGAAATGAAGCTCGACCCGGTCGAGCTGCGGCGGCGCAACTTCATCAGCGAGTTCCCGTACCAGACGCCGGTCGCGCTGTGCTACGACACCGGCAACTACGAGGCAACGCTCGGCGCAGCCCTGAAGCTCGCCGACGTCGCGGGCTTCAAGGACCGGCGCGAGCAGTCGCTCCGGCGCGGGAAACTCCGAGGGTTGGGCTACGCCTGCTACATCGAGGCCTGCGGCATCGCGCCCTCGAACGTCGCCGGCAGCCTCGGCGCACGCGCCGGCCTGTACGAGGCGGGCGAGGTCCGCGTCCATCCGACCGGTACCGTCACCGTGTTCACCGGCTCGCATGCGCACGGCCAGGGGCACGAGACCACGTTCGCGCAGGTCGTCGCCGATCGGCTCGGTCTCGGCATGGAACAGGTCGAGATCGTGCACGGCGACACGTCGAAGGTGCTTTTCGGCATGGGCACCTACGGCTCGCGCTCGATCGCGGTCGGCGGCACGGCGATCGTGAAGGCGCTGGACAAGGTCATCGCCAAGGGCAAGAAGATCGCGGCGCACCTGCTCGAAGCGTCGGAGGGCGACATCGAGTACGACCGCGGCGTCTTCAAGGTCGCGGGCACCGACAAGAAGAAGACCTTCGGCGAAGTCGCGTTCGCGGCCTATGTGCCGCACAACTACCCGCTCGACAAGCTCGAGCCCGGCCTGAACGAGAACGCGTTCTACGATCCCGCCAACTTCACCTTCCCCGCGGGCAGCTATGTCTGCGAGGTCGAGGTCGATCGCGAGACCGGCGCGGCGCAGATCTGCGCCTTCACCGCGGTCGACGATTTCGGAAAAATCATCAACCCGATGATCGTCGAGGGCCAGGTGCACGGCGGCCTCGCGCAGGGCATCGGCCAGGCGCTGACCGAGAACTGCGCGTACGACGACACCGGCCAGCTCCTGAGCGGATCGCTGAGCGACTACTGCATCCCTCGCGCCAGCGATCTACCGCTGTTCAAGATCGACACGCGCGAGACGCCCTGCACGCACAACCCGCTCGGCGTCAAAGGCTGCGGCGAGGCCGGCGCCATCGGCGCGCCCGCGGCCGTGATGAACGCGATCACCGACGCCATCGGCGTCCGCGACGTCCCCATGCCCGCCACCGCGCAGAACGTGTGGCGCGCGATGCACCCCGCCCGCTAGGACCCATAGGAGGAGATTCGCATGCACGCATTCCAATACCACCGTCCCTCCAGCACTAAGGACGCGCTCGCCCTCGCGGCCAGCAAAGGCGAAGGCCGCTACCTCGCCGGCGGACAGAGCCTGGTCCAGGCGATGAAGCTGCGCCTCAGTTCGCCGTCGGATCTCATCGACCTCGGCACCATCAAGGACCTCGCGGGCATCAAGCTCTCGGGCAACGCCGTCGAGATCGGCGCCATGACGCGCCACGCCGAGGTTGCGGGGTCCACCGAGGTGAAGAAGGCGATCCCGTC
>DASXRW010000571.1:0-3789 GCA_036506355.1 Burkholderiales bacterium | reverse complement strand
GTCGAGGCAGGCGACTTTCGCGCCGGCCTTGGCGAACGTCGTTGCAATGGCGCGGCAGATGCCGCCGCCGGCGCCGGTGATGATCGCGGCCTTGCCGCGGAGCTGGTCCATCATTTCCTCCCGAGATAGGCTTCCTTCACGCGCTCGTCCTGCTTGAGCTCGGCGCAGGAGCCGGCGGCGATGATCTGGCCGGTCTGCAGCACGTAGCCGCGGCTCGCGGTCTCGAGCGCATAGCGCGCGTTCTGCTCGACGAGCAGGATGCTCGTGCCCGAGGCGTTGACCGCGCGGATGCTCCTGAAGATCTCCTGCACGATGAGCGGCGCGAGGCCGAGCGAGGGCTCGTCCAGGCAGAGGAGCCGCGGCTCGGACATGAGCGCGCGCGAGAGCGCGAGCATCTGCTGCTCGCCGCCCGAGAGCGTGCCGGCGGGCTGCGAGGCGCGCTCGCGCAGGACCGGAAAGCTCTGCATGGCGCGCTCGATGAGCTCGTTAACCTTGCGACGATCGCGGCGGTGCTTGAAGCCGCCCATCTCGAGGTTCTCGCGCACGGTGAGCGCGGGGAACACGCGCCGGCCTTCGGGCACGAGCGCGATGCCCGCCGCGGCGCGCGCGTGCGCCGCCATGCGCGTGACGTCGTGGCCGTCGAACACGATGCGGCCGCGGCGCGGCAGCATGGCGCCGGCGACCCCGCGCATGGTGGTGCTCTTGCCGGCGCCGTTCGCGCCGATGAGCGTCACGATCTCGCCTTCGGCGACTTCGAAGGAGATATCGCGCACGGCGGGCACCTCGCCGTAGGCGAGCTCGACGTTTTCCACCTTAAGCAGCAAATTCGCCGCCCAGATAGGCCTCGACCACGCCGGAGTTGGCCTGCACCTCGCGCGGCGTGCCCTCGAAGAGCGCGACGCCGTGGTCCATGACGAACACGCGCTGCGCCACGTTCATCACCAGATCCATGTTGTGCTCGACCACGAGCACCGTCGCGCCGCGGTCGCGGATGAGGGTCAGCTTCTCGAGAAGGGAACCCACCTCCGCGGCGTTGAGGCCCGCCGCCGGCTCGTCGAGCATGAAGAGCTTCGGGCGCGTGGCGAGCGCGCGCGCGATCTCGAGCATGCGCTGCTGCCCGTAAGGAAGCGCGCCGGCGCGGTGATTCGCCCGGTCTCCAAGCCCGACAAAAGAAAGGAGATCCATTGCTTCGTCGCGGAAGCGCCCCACGCCGCGGGGAAGAAAGCATTTCACGAGCGGCACGTCCTGGTGGATGTGAAATCCCGCGAGCACGTTCTCGAGCAGCGTGAGCTGTTTGAAGAGGCGGATCTTCTGGAAGGTGCGCGCGATGCCGAGGCGCACGCGCTGGTAAGCCCGCAGGCCGATGAGATCGGTTCCATTGAAAACAAGAGACCCCGAATCGGGCTGGTAGATGCCCGAGAGCAGGTTCAGCAGCGTCGACTTTCCCGCGCCGTTCGGGCCGATGAGCGCGAAGATCGCGCCCTGCGGCACCTGAATGGAGACGTTCTGCACCGCCGCCACGCCGCCGAAGCTTTTGTTCAGCCGTTCTGCGCGAAGAAAGCTCATGGGCGCATGCGATGGCGTAAAGAAACCCAGGCCTGCACCATGCCGCCCGGCATGAAGAGCACCACGAGCGTGAGCGCGAGGCCGTAGATCATGAGGCGCAGCTCGCCGAAGCCGCGCAGGAGCTCAGGGAGAAAGGTGAGCACCACCGCGCCGAGCACCGGTCCCACCATCGTGCCCATGCCGCCGACGATCACCATCGCCATCATGGTGAAGGACTCGACGATGCCGAAGGCGTCGGGCACGAGCGTGCCGACGAAGCCCGGATAGAACACGCCGGCGAGCCCGGCGATCGCCGCGCCGAGGCCGAAGGCGAAGGCTTTCCAAATCGCGGAGTTCACGCCGAGCGAGGCCGCGGAGATCTCGTCTTCGCGGATCGCGCGCAAGGTATCGCCGACCGGCGAGCGCACCAGGTTGTCGAGCAGGAAATAAACTGCTACTCCGATGCCGGCGACGAGGTAGAAGAGCGCGACCGTGTTCGGCACCGGCGGCAGGATGCCGTAGATCCCGCGCACGCCTTGGGTGACGCTCTCCCAGTTGACGAGCACCTGGTAGGTGATGACCGCGAAGCCGAGCGAAGCGATCGCGAGGTAGTGGCCGCGCAGGCGCACAGCGAACGCGGCGAGCGCCACGCCGACGAGTCCCGCGGCGCCGACTGCGACGAGCGCCGCGAGCCAGAAGTTCCAGCCGTAGGTCTTGATGAGGATGGTCGAGACGTAGGCGCCGATGCCGAAAAAGGCCGACTGGCCGAGGTTGAGCTGGCCGGTGTAGCCCATCACGAGGTTGAGCGAGAGGGCGAGAAGCACGTTCATCGCGCAGAGCACGAGGATGCCGCGCCAGTAGAAGCTCGCGAGAAGCCAGGGCGCCGCGGCAACGAGGATCAGCACCGCGACCCATGCGAGCGTTCTTCGGGTCAAACGTTTTCCTCCTTGCGCTCGGCGATGAGGCCGGTGGGGCGCAGCGCCAGCATGACGAGGAGCAGGGCGAAGACCACGAGGTCGATGATCCCCGTGCCGAGATACTGCACGGTGAAGGCCTCGATCAGCCCGATGAGGAGGCCGGCGATGATCGTGCCTTCCATGTTGCCAAAGCCGCCGATGATCACGCAGGCGAATGCCTTGACGATGAGCGAGGCGCCGGTGAAGGGGGTGAGCACCACCACCGGGCCGAGCAGCGCGCCCGCGACGCCGGCGAGCGCCGAGGCGATCACGATGGTGAGCGCGATCACCAGGCTCTCGTTGATGCCCATGAGGCCGGCGGTCTCCCGGTCCTGCGCCACCGCGCGCAGCGCCTTGCCGAGGAAGGTGAAGCGCATGAAGGCGTAGAGCGCGGCGATGGCGGCGATCGAGACCGCCACGACGAGAATGCTTTGCGCGCTGAAAAAAATCCGCCCGATGCGCAGCGTCTCGCGCGCGAGCGGCGAGTCGAACTGGTAGGGAATCGGCCCGAAGAGCGCGAGCTGCCCGTTCTCGAGCAGCACCGAGACGCCGATGGTGGCGATGAGCGGGCGCAGCTCGTCGGCGCCGCTGCGCCGCAGCGGCGCGAACACTGCGGCGCTGATCAGCACGCCGAGGAGCCCCCCGAGCCCGAGCGCCGCCACGAGCGAGATAAGATACGCGGGGACGTCCGGCACGCCGAGCCACTTGGTGGCGAAGCGCGTCGCGACGAAGAACGCGGTGAAGGCGCCGGCGGTGACGAAGTCGGCGTGCGCGAAGTTGATCTGGCCGAGCACCCCGTAGATCAGGGTGAGCCCCAGCGCCACCATCACATACAGGCACCCGAGGTAGACCCCGTTGACGGACTGCTGAACGACGAGCGCCGCGAGGTCACTCAAATGAGTCGTCGTCCCCGCGAAGGCGGGGACCCAGTTAAGCCGTTCAAAAGCAGCTTTCTGATTTTCTAAACGGGGTCCCCGCCTTCGCGGGGACGACGTATTTAGAGCCTTACTGCCAGCTCAACCCCTTCCAGGAAAGATCCTTCTGCGTCTCGACGAAGTGCACCACCGAGAGGTCGGAAGTCTGCCCCTTGGCGTCGAAGCTGATCGTACCGGTGGTGACCTCGACGCCCTTGAACTTGGAGAAGCGGTCGCGGATCGATTCCGAATCGTGCCCGCCGCGGCGCACCGCTTCCGCCACCAGCAGGATCGCGTCGTAGGCGTGCGCGTTGATGTGCGTGGGCACCTTGTCGGCGCCGTACTTGGCTTTGAACGCCTTCACGAAGTCCTGC
>DASXRW010000570.1:0-4251 GCA_036506355.1 Burkholderiales bacterium | reverse complement strand
AATTCATGAAGCGCACTTTGCTTTTGCTGGCTTTGACGACCGCGGGCGCAGCCCAGGCGCAGTCGGGCGGCCCCATCCTTATCGGTGAAGTCACCCCGCTCACCGGTCCGGCGGCCACGGTCGGCACCCGGCTGAACAAGGCCTCGAAGATGTGGGCCGAGGACATCAACGCCAAAGGCGGCATCAACGGCCGCAAGATCGAGCTCGTGACCTGCAACGACGAGGCGCGGCCCGAGAAGGCCGTGGCCTGCCTGCGCGACATGCAGGAAAAGGGCGCGGTCATGATCTTCGGCAACTCGCTCACCGCGAGCTTGCGCGCAATGCAGCCGCTGGTTAAACAGGGGCCGCTGCTCCTGATTCCTTCACCCAACGTGGTGCCGCCGGCGGACAGCTACGCCTTCCAGGTGAGTCCCTCCGACCTGCACCTCACCGAGGCGATCGCGAAGTACATGAAGGAGAACCGCCTCAACAAGATCGGCATGGTCGCGGCGACCGACGCGAGCGGCGAAGTCGGCGTGGAAAGCGCGAAGAGGGTGTTCGGCGACCAGAAGATGGAGCTGCGTCTCGCGCGCATCGATTTGCGCGCCACCGACGCCTCGACGCAGCTCGCCAGCGTCGCCGGCCAGGACATCAAGCTCGTGTATTCCTCGTACACCGGCGGCGGCGCCGTCACGGTGGTGAAGAGCTTCAAGATCCTCGGCCTGCCGCAGCCGCTGATGGTGAGCTACGGCAACATGAGCGAGGCATTCGTCAGCCTGATCAAGGACGTCACGCCGCCTCGGCTGCTCGGCACCAGCGTCGCCGCGCTCGTTCCCGATCAGATGTCGAATGCCGGCGAGCGCAGCCGCGCCCAAGCCTTCCTCGACGCTTACGCCAAGCGCTATTCCGAGAAGCCGGACATGATCAACCTCCTCGGCAAGGCCGAGGTCGACGTCGCCGAAGCGGTGCTGCGCAAGGTGCCGAATCCCGCCGACGCCGCCGCGGCGAAGAAATTCCTCGAGTCGACGCCGATCGAGAGCATCCAGAACCAGCGCTTCTCGCCCACCAACCATGTCGGCCTCGATGCCTCGTCGGTGATCATCGTCGAGCTCAAGGACGGCAACTGGATCAAGGCGCAGCCGATCAAATAATTCGTGAACCTGCTAACTCAGGCCGTCATCAGCGGCCTGATGATCGGGGCGGTTTACGCGTTCCTCGGGATCGGGCTCGTGCTGGTGTACCGCACCGCGCGGATCCTCAACCTCGCCCACGGCGAGAGCTTCGCCATCACCGGCATCGCCGCCGCGATGCTGGCGAAGAGCGGCCTGCCGCTCGCCGCTGCTCTGGCGCTCGCCATCCTCATCGCGGTCGCCTTCGCGCTGAGCCTCCACCGCTTCGTGCTGCGCCCGCGGGCAGAATGGCCCGCCGGCACCCTGATCCTGATCACCCTTGGCGCGGCGTTCGTCGTGCGCGGCGTGCTGATTCTGGTAGCGGGTACCGATCCCGTGTCCTTCCCCGTGCTCTTTAGTGGTGCGTCGCTGCGCATCGCGGGCGGTGTGATACCGCCGCAGGGCATCGCGCTTGTGCTGCTGGGCTTCGGCGGCTCTGCCGCCGTGGCGGTCTATCTCGCCATGACGCGCTCGGGCAAGCAGCTCCTTGCCGCCGCCGAGAATCCGTACGCGGCTGAGCTCCTGGGCGTCAACGTAGAGCGTGCACGGCTAACCGCGTACGGCATCGGCGCGCTTCTCGGTGCGCTCGCCGCCGGACTGCTGATTCCGCTGATCGCGGTGGATTTTCAATCCGGCCTGGCGATGACGCTGCGCGGCTTCATCGCCGCGGCGATCTCCGGCATGTCGCCGATCGGCGTGGTGTTCAGCGGCCTCGGCCTCGGCCTGTTCGAATCATGGGTCGGCGCCTATCTCGGCGCGCTCTACCAGGACCCGGTGATGTTCGGCCTGCTGATCGCGGTCGCGCTCTGGCAGGCCCGCAACATCCGCTTCGGCGGCACGCGGCGCGCATGAAGCGCATCGGCTGGATCCTCGCCGCCGCCGTGGCCATCGCCCTGCCCTACCTCGGCGTCCTGCCCGCGTGGACCCCGGCGCTCGCCACCGTCACCGCTTTCATCGCGCTCTCGCTTATCGGGCTCAACCTGATCTTCGGCGTCACCGGAATGCTCGCGCTGGGGCAGGCGGCCTTCACCGCCCTGCCCGGCTATGCCGCCGGCATCCTGCAAAAGTACGACGTGCCGGGCCTGCTCGCGATTCCCCTGGGCATTGTCATCGCCGTGGCCATCGCGCGCCTGGTGGCGGAAATTTTCGTGCGCCTGCCCGGGATCTACCTCGCGATCGGCACGCTCGGCTTCGCTTTCGTCGTCGAGGGCGTGGCGCGCGCCTTCCCCTCGATCACCGGCGGTGCCTCCGGGCTGGTCCTGGTGCCACCGGTCGCTCTCAGCCGCGACGCCTGGTACGCCGTGGCCGTCGCGTGCCTCATCGCCGGACTGCTCGCATTCCGGCTGCTGGTGCGCGGCCGGTTTTTGCGCACCCTGCACATCGTGCGGCACGATGAGCTCGCGGCGCGGGTGCTCGGCATCAATGTCGCGCGGGTCAAGGCGAACGTCTTCACCATCGGTAGCGCGTACTCCGCGGTCGGCGGCGTGCTGCTGGCTTATTACGTCGGCGTGCTGGCGCCCGAGAGCGGCGGCGTGAACGCGTCGCTCGAATCGCTCGCCATGGTGATCATCGGCGGCGCCGGCGCGCTGCTCGGTCCGGTGGTCGGCGCGGCGGGCGTGCAATGGCTCTTCGCCATCGCCGGCGGCGCCGCGCATTACGAGCTGCTGGTCTACGGGCTCGGCTTCTTCCTGGTGGTGCTGTTCGCGCCCGCAGGCATCATGGGCTTCTTCCGCCGCCGCGCGCCCGCTTCGGCATCCACTGAGCCCGTGCCTGCTGTATCGCGCGCCGTCCGGGAAGGCGTTTGTCTTAGGGTCGAGCAGGCGACGAAGGACTTCGGCGGCCTGCGCGCCGTGGACAACGTCAGCTTCGAGGTGCGCTTCGGCCAGATCGTGGCGCTGATCGGCCCGAACGGCGCCGGCAAGTCGACGCTCTTCAACCTGGTCTCCGGCATCGAGCCGATGTCGAGCGGTCGCATCGTGCTGGAAGGCACCGACGTCGCGCGCACGCCGATCCATCGTCGTGCCGCGGAAATCGGCCGCTCGTTCCAGGTGCCGCGCCTGGTGCCCGACATGACCACGCTCGACAACGTCGCCGCGCGCATCGACCATTTGCCCGGCCGCGCGCAGCACGCGTTGGCGCTTGCCCGAACCCAGCTCGCCGCGTTCGCGCTCGAGAGCTACGCCACGCGCCTGGTGCGCGAGATCGGCTTGGGCTTCCATAAGCTGATCGAGCTCGCGCGCGCCTCGGGCGGCGAGCCGGCGCTGCTGCTCCTGGACGAGCCGGCGGTCGGGCTGACGAACGACGAGGTGGCGCGCCTCGCCGCGGCGCTGAAGCGCCTCCGCGCCGAAGGCGCCGCGATCCTGGTGGTCGAGCACAACATCGACTTCGTCTCCACCATCGCCGACGAGGTGCTGGTCATGGAAAGCGGTCGCCTGATCGCGCGCGGCAGCCCGGCCGCCGTGATCGCCGATCCGGGGGTGCAGGAAGCCTACTTCGGAGCGCTCGCCTGAGCGCGGCGCTCACCGTCGACGCGCTCGAGGGCGGCTATGGCCGGCTTACGGTGTTTCGCGACGCGCAGCTACGGCTTGAAGCCGGCCAGACCATCGGGCTGCTCGGCGCCAACGGCGCCGGCAAGACCACGCTGATGAAGACCATCGCCGGCGCGCTCGTCGCGACCGCCGGCCGCGTGCTGCTCGGCGAGCGCGACATTACCCGGTTGAGAGCGTACGAGCGGGCACGCGCCGGCCTGGCGCTGGTTCCCGAAGGGCGCCACATCCTCGCCACGCTGAGCGTGCAGGACAATCTTGCGCTGACGCGTGCCATCGAGCGGGAGCGGCGCGACCTGCCGCCTTATGAGCAGCGCCTCGGGGAGGTGTTCGCGTTTTTCCCCCGGTTGCGGGAGAGGCAAAGCCAGCTCGGCGGCTCGCTCTCCGGCGGCGAGCAGCAGATGCTCGCCATCGCCCGCGCGCTGATGGGCAACCCGCGCGTCCTGCTAATGGACGAACCCTCCGAGGGCCTCGCGCCGCTCATCGTCGCAGAGGTCGGGCGCACCATTGCGCGACTGAAGAGCGAGGGTCAGTCGATCGTGCTGGTCGAGCAGAAC
>DASXRW010000569.1:0-1793 GCA_036506355.1 Burkholderiales bacterium | reverse complement strand
GCTGCGCACCTGTTTCGAAGGGGTCGTCGCGCGCGCCCGCGGGGATTTTCCCCATCACAAATTGATCATCGGCGGCCGCTCGATGGGTGGTCGCGTGGCGACGATGCTAGCCGCCGACGGTTTTGACTGCGATGGGCTGCTGCTCCTCGCCTATCCGCTGCACCCGGCAGGTCAACCCGAGAAGCTGCGCGATGCTCACCTGCCGCGCATCGAGGTGCCGGTGCTGTGCTTCAACGGCACGCGCGACGCGCTCTGCCGGCGCGATCTGATGGAGCGAGCGCTGGCGACGGTCAAGGCGCCGTGGCGGATGCACTGGCTCGAAGGCGCGGACCATTCGCTCAAAGGCGACAAGGTACTGAATGAAATCGCGGACGTAGCGCGCGACTGGCTCGCGGGCTTGCAGAACGGGGCGCCGCCCCCATGTACGCGCGATGGAGCCGGTTCCGCAATTCCTGCTGGATGAAGGTGCTCCTCTGGACGCGTATTCCGCGGCCGTCGTTTCTGCCGCGGAGACCGTAGGCCCGGCGGTCGCGCACCTGGAGGTGGAGCTCAAAGGCCGCCGCGGCACCGGCTCGGGCTTCGCCTTCACGCCCGACGGGCTGCTTTTGACCAACAGCCACGTCGTGCACGGCGCGCGGCGCATCCGAGCGACTCTCGCCGATGGCCTGTCGCGCGACGCCGACCTCGTGGGCGAGGATCCCGATACCGACATCGCCGTCATCCGCATCGGCGGCAATGCGCTGCCCGCGGTGGTGCTCGGCTCCTCGCGCGGCGTGCGCGTCGGCCAGCTCGCCATCGCGATCGGCAATCCGTATGGTTTCCAGCACACGGTCACCGCGGGCGTGGTGAGCGCGCTCGGGCGGAGCCTCCGCGCGCAGACCGGGAGACTGATCGACGATGTGCTGCAGACAGACGCGGCGCTCAATCCGGGCAATTCCGGCGGGCCTCTGGTCGATTCGCACGGCGAGGTGATCGGCGTCAACACGGCGATCATTCCGGGCGCGCAGGGCATCTGCTTTGCCACCGCGATCGACACGGTGAAGTGGGTGGTGCTGCAGCTCCTGAAGGACGGAAGAGTGCGCCGCGGCTATCTCGGCCTCGCCGGCGCCAACCTGCCGCTCGCGCGGCGCCTCGCGCGGCATTTCGAGCTCGACAACGCGCGCGCCGTGCGCGTCGAGTCGCTGGAGAAAGGCGGGCCCGCGAGCCGCGCCGGCGTGGAGGCGGGCGACCTGATCGTGCGGTTCGCCGGGCAGCCGGTGAACGGCATCGACGACCTGCATCGCCTGCTCACCGGCGAGCGCATCGGCGCCGAGAGCCTGCTGACGGTGGTGCGCCGCGCGCAGCAGCTCGAGCTGCGCGTCACGCCCTCGGAGCGCTAGAGCGGCTTGCCTGCCTTGACCACGTACTGCGATCCGAGAAAGCCGGCGAGCGGCGGCTGACCGAGCGCCGTGAGCCGCCGGTTGATGGCCATCGCGGCGCCGGCGTGGAGCTCATGCAACGGGTGGAAGATGAAGTTGCAGTAGCGCCCCTCGATCTTTTGAAATCCCGCGCGCGCGAGCTTGTCGTCGAGGGCGATAGGGACAAAAGGTTGAAACAAGAAGGCCGCCTCGCGGCGGCCTTTGCGGAGCAAGGCTTGATTACGGCTGCGGCACGCCGGCCACCGCGTACGCGCGGAACGAGGCGTACTTGTCGCCAATCTTTCGTATGTCCTTGAACTCGGCCGAATTGCGCCAGGCCTGCAGCTTCTCGAGGCTGTCCCATTGCAGCACCGCAACGCGCGACTTCGGCGGGGC
>DASXRW010000568.1:0-3011 GCA_036506355.1 Burkholderiales bacterium | reverse complement strand
TCCGTCGGCGCTCTTCCTGTCCACTCATGAAAAACCAGTTGCCGGTTCCTGCGTGCTGGTGACCATCGAAGGCACGCGGCCGCTGCTGGTGGAGATCCAGGCGCTGGTCGACGCGGCGCATGCGCCCAATCCGCGCCGTCTATCGGTGGGCCTGGAGCAGAACCGGCTCGCCATGCTGCTCGCCGTGCTGCACCGCCACGCCGGCATCGCCACCTGGGAGCAGGATGTCTTCGTCAACGCCGTCGGCGGCGTGCGCATCGCCGAGCCGGGGGCGGACCTCGCGGTATCGCTGGCCATCGTCTCCTCGCTCACGGACCGGCCCATTGCGCAGAAAGTCGCCGTGTTCGGCGAGATCGGCCTCGCCGGCGAGGTGCGCCCCGCGCCGCGCGGCCAGGAGCGCCTGCGCGAGGCGGCTAAGCTCGGCTTCCAAAAGATCATCATCCCGCGGGCGAATGCGCCGAAGGCAAAGATTCCAAACCTGGAAGTGCTGCCGGTCGAGCGCGTCGACCAGGCGGTTCAGCTACTGCGCAACCTCTGAATTAAATCTGACTGATCGCGAAGAGCAGCACCGCGATCACGACCGCAGTCGATGCGGCCACGATGCTGGCGAGCCACATGACGAGGCTTGCTTTGGCCTCAGACACGTCGCCCTTTGTTGCGAGCGTCGGCAGAATCGTGTCCAGTCTGGTTTCAAGGACCGTCAGGCGATTCTCGGCCGCGTCATCCATACCTTGCTTCCGTTTGCTTGACTATGGATCTCGGTATGTCGGGACTCGCCGGGTTGACGTCCAATGTCCGCGTGCGCGGGACGATGACCAGATCCATGTCCTCCATGGGAATCGCGCCGATCAGCGCTTCGTCGCCCAGCACAACCGCGCCGGTGAAGCCGATGCGGTTCTTGAATCGCAACTCGATCGGACCAGCGTAAGGAGCTTTGCTCAGGGAACCGTCGGCCAGTATCACTTCCTTGTCCGCGATGACCTCGAGTTGCAGCTTGGCGCGGACGGCTTCCGGAATGCAAAGGTGAACTGATCCCGAGTCCGCCACTGCATCCACCTCGACGGCTAAATGGGGCAGGAGCGGATTCCTTAGCAGGAACCTCGTATGCACCATTCCCATTCTATTCCCCGGTTGCTGGCTTAACGCGCAGATCGAGCCGAGGATGACAATGGCACTCGAGTTGCCGCGCGGATCCCGCTTCTTACCGCTGCCTCCAGTGTGGGTGGATATTCGGGATCGGTGTAATCGCCGGCGAAGGAGATGCCGTCCATTCCGTTGGGCAGCGCTTTAACGCCGGGCGAGCAGGTGATGGTGGCGCGCTTCTCGGCGATCACGCGCGACCATTGCGGCTGCCCGATGCCGGGAAGCGCGGCGGCGAGCTCGCGATGGCAGCGCTCGGCGATCTCGTCGAGCGACATCTGCTGATGATCGCCCTGCGCGCTGATGACGCAGGCGAGTCGGCCTTTCTCACCGAGGAGCGCGCCGCGGTCGAACACCCACTGCACCAGTCCGTCGGCGAGCCCGAGCATGGGCAGGGGCAGCCGTACGCCGGCGGCGTACTGCAAGTAACAGGTGTAGATCGGCTGGTACGAGTACTCGGGCGCATCGGGGAGCAGGGTCTTGAGCTGGTGCGGCCCGACCGCGACGATCACGCGATCGAACGATTGCCGCAGCGCGCCGAGCTCCTTCACCGGCGATTGCAGCCGGATCTCGCCGCCGTGCGCGCGCACGTAGGCGGCAGCGGGCTCCGGGAAAAGGCGCGACAGATCGACGCGTGGCAGCAGGAGGTCGCTCGCCTCGCCGTCACCACCGAGTGTGTCTCGCAGCACGGCGAGAAAGACATTGGCCGATGCGAGCTCCGGCGGCGTATTCAACGCCGAGACGCAGAGCGGGCGCCAGAGGTAGTGCGCGATGCGCCCATCCTGGCCGTTGCGCGCGAGAAGTTCGCTCACCGGCACATCGTCGGTCAGGTGGAAACGATTCCGGCGCAAGCCAGCGATGAAGCGCGCGGCGGCGAGGCGCTCGGCGAATGAGATGCCGCGCGCGGTGAGGAGACCGCCGGCGAGGCCGAAGGGTTCGGGAAGCCCCAGGCGCCGGAAATAGAAGCCCGCCGCGTAGCGGATCTCGAGCGGCATGCGCAGCAGCGCGTCGTGCCGCACGCCGACCGTGCCCATCATGCGATAGAGCTCGGTGTAAGCGCCGATCAGGATGTGCTGGCCGTTGTCGAGCTCCGTGCCCTGGCTCACCACCCGGCGCGCGCGCCCACCGGGGACGGGACCGGACTCGAATACCGTGGCGCGAACGCCGCGCTCGGCGAGCGCGACGGCCGCGGCCATGCCGGCGTAGCCGGCACCGACGACCGCTACGCCGCGACCCAGGTGCGCCACGCGATCCAGAATTTGCGCAGGGGAGTGAGCGAAGTGCGTCGCGTGAGGACGTGAAAGCCCTCGCGCTGGATCTCGTCGAGCAGCGTCCGGTAGATCGCCGCCATGATGAGCCCGGGACGCTGCGCACGCCGGTCGGCCGCCGGCAGCGCCGACATCGCGCTCTGGTAATAGCCGCGCGCGCGCTCGGCTTCGAATTCCATCAGCGTGCGGAACGCCGGGGTCTCCTTCGCCTGCAGGATGTCGGCGGCCGGTACACCGAAGCGCTGCAGATCCTCGACCGGCAGGTAGACGCGGTTCTTGCGCGCATCCTCGCCGACGTGGCGGATGATGTTGGTGAGCTGGAACGCGATACCCAGGTTCTTCGCGTAGTCGAGCGTGCGCGCATCGCGGTAGCCGAAGATGCCCGCGGCGAGGAGGCCGACCACGCTCGCGACGCGGTAGCAGTAGCGCTCGAGCCCGGCCCAATCGAGGTAGCGTGTCTGGCGCAGATCCATCTCCATGCCGTCGATGATCTCGTTCAGCCGCTCGGCGGCGATGCCGAACGCCTCGCGGTGCGGCTCGAGCGCGCGCGTCACCGGATGCTGCGGTCTTCCGGCAAAGAGATTCGCGACTTCGGCGCGCCAC
>DASXRW010000567.1:0-5429 GCA_036506355.1 Burkholderiales bacterium | reverse complement strand
GCGGAGATGAGGCGCTGGAGGATGAACATCGGGACCTGCGACGTTATATTAGGCCTGCATGAAATTCAAGGATTTCGACGCGATCATCGACGCGCGCACGCCGTCGGAATACGCGCTCGACCACATTCCCGGCGCGGTCTCTGCGCCGGTGCTCGACGACGCCGAGCGCGCCGAAGTGGGCACTTTGTATAAGAAGGTTTCGCCGTTCGAGGCAAAGAAGGTCGGCGGCGCCCTGGTCGCGAAAAACGTGGCGCGTCATGTCGAGCAGCTGTTCGGCAAAAAAGATAAGGCGTGGCGCCCGCTCATCTACTGCTGGCGCGGCGGCAAGCGCTCCGGCGCCATGGCGCATATCCTGCGCGAGATCGGCTGGGACGCGCAGACGCTCGAAGGCGGCTACCGCGCCTATCGGCGCTGGGTCGTCGAAGCGCTGGCGACGCGCCCGGCGGAGCTCGATTTCGTCGTGGTGCACGGTCCCACCGGCAGCGGCAAGAGCCGCTTCCTCGCCGCGCTCGGCAGAGCCGGCGCACAAGTGCTCGACCTCGAAGCGCTCGCCGCGCACCGCGGCTCGGTGCTGGGCGGCCTGCCCGGCGAGCCGCAGCCCTCGCAGAAATGGTTCGAGAGCCAGCTCCTGGCCGCGCTGGAGAAATTCGACCGCGCGCCCCCGGTGTTCGTCGAAGGCGAGTCGAAGAAGATCGGCGAGCTGCAGGTGCCCGAGGCGCTGATGGCGCGCATGCGCTCATCGCGCTGCATCACCCTGGAAACCGATCTCGCGACACGCGTGACCTTGCTGCTGGATGAATATCGCCACTTCCTCGCCGACCGTGCTGCGCTGGACGCGCAGCTCGACTGCCTGGTCGCGCTGCATGGGCGCGAACGCATCGCGCAATGGAAAGCGCTTGCGGCGGCGGGTAAATGGCGCGAGTTCGTCGAGCGAGTGCTGCGCGAGCACTACGATTGCGCTTATCGGCGATCGTCGACGCGCAACTTTCCGCTGCTCGCCGAAGCGCCCTCGGTGCACATCGCTTCCGCCGCGCCCGCCGCCTTCGAGGAGGCTGCCGCCCAGTTGCTCGCGCTAAGCGTGGCCTAGCGTCCGCCTTGTCCGCCCGCGCGCTCAGCGAGCGTCACGACTTCGAGGCTGCCGCTTACCGCGAGCTCTGGGCGCCGGTATTGCGCGGTGCCGGAGGGCGTCTGCTGCGCGAATTGTCCACCCCTGACGCGCGCTGCATCATCGATGTCGGAGCCGAGGCGCAATTTCCAGGCGCGGTCATGGACGCGACGCGACGCGCCTCGCCATCGCGCCGGCAAGCGTGGACCTGGTGCTGCTCTTTTTTATGCTGTTTCATTTGTCCCGTCCGCTCGACGCGCTGCGTGAGGCGCGGCGCGTGCTGCGCCCGCAAGGGCGTGCCGGCTCGGTGACCTGGGCGAAAGAGCTCGAATCAACAGCGCTGCGTTTGTGGAGAGAATGCCTCGACCACCATAGCGCCTCGCCCGCCCACCCGGAAACACAGACGCGGCACGAGCCGGTAAATACGGCGGCAAAGATTGAAGCGTTGTTTCGCGCCGTCGGATTCAGCTCCATGCGCGCGTGGGTCGAGCACGATGGGGGCGAGCAAGCCGCGTCTGGACAGCGCGCAACGGCTAGGGCATGAAGATTTCCTGGCGCGCGGAAGCGTCGTCTATGCCGTGGCGCAGCTCTAAAACGCAAAGATTACGGACGTCGTACGGAATTCAGGCGTTGAGGCCGGCGAGGACGCGAATGTGCTGCACGGCGCTGCGGCCGAGGGCGCCTAGCGCATAGCCGCCCTCGAGCAGCGAGACCATGCGGCCGTCGGCATGGCGGTCGGCGACCTGCTTCACCTGCTCGGTGACCCAGCCGTAATCGCCGTCGGTGAAGCGCAGCATCGCCATGTCGTCCTCGACGTGGGCGTCGAAGCCCGCCGAGAAGAACACCACCTGCGGGCGGAATTCCTCCAGCGCTGGGAGCCATGTGCCGGTCACGGCGCGCCGCAATTCCTTCGAACCGGCGCCCGCAGCGAGCGGCACGTTGTACATGTTGGGCGCCGGATCCTCGGTGCCGCTGTACGGATAGAACGGGTGCTGGAAGATCGAGGCCATCAGCACATGCTCGTCGTTCTCGAAGACGTCCTCGGTGCCGTTGCCGTGGTGCACGTCGAAGTCGATGATCGCGATACGCTCGATGCCGTGCGCCTGGAGCGCGTGGCGCGCCGCCACCGCGACGTTGTTGAAGATGCAGAAGCCCATGGCGCGCGCGCGGCAGGCGTGGTGGCCGGGCGGGCGAACTGGGCAGAACGCGCTTTTCACCTTTTCTTGCAAGACAAGATCGGTGGCCATCACGCCCGCGCCCGCGGCGCGCAGCGCCGCCTGCAGCGTCCACCGGTTCATCGCCGTATCGGGATCGAGGTGCACCGTGCCTTCGCTCGGCGCGATCTCGCGGATCGCGCGCACGTAGTCTCGCGGGTGCACTCGCGAGAGCTGCTCGTCGGTGGCGAGCGGCGCCTCGTAGCGCTGCAGGTGCTGTTCGATTCCGGAAGCGATCAGCTGGTCGTCGATCGCGCTAAGGCGCGCGGGCTGCTCTGGATGGTGCGCACCCATGTCGTGCCTGAGGCAATCGGCATGCGTTACCAGAGCAGTCCGCATGACGATCCATCATATCGCATCGAGTACAATCGCCGCATGCTGCTGACGAAAGCCGAGATCCAGCCGCTAAACGTGCTGCGCGGTCCGATCGAGCGCGCGATCGACACCGCGGGGCGCGTCATTCTCGGCAAGGAGCAGCAGGTGCGCCTCGCGCTCGCCTGCCTGCTCGCGCGGGGGCATCTGCTGATCGAGGATCTGCCCGGCGTCGGAAAAACGACGCTCGCCCACGTGCTGGCACGCTCGCTCGGCCTTCATTTCCAGCGCATCCAGTTCACGAGCGACATGCTGCCGGCGGACATCATCGGCGTGTCGATCTACGAGCGCGAGACCGGCGGCTTCAAGTTCCATCCCGGGCCGATCTTCGCGCAGGTGATCCTCGCCGACGAGGTGAACCGCGCCACGCCCAAGACGCAGTCGGCGCTGCTCGAGGCGATGGAAGAGCACCAGGTCACCGCCGAAGGCGAGACGCGCAAGCTCCCGGCGCCGTTCTTCGTCATCGCCACCCAGAACCCCTCCGAGCAGGTCGGCACCTTTCCGCTGCCCGAATCGCAGCTCGACCGCTTCACCATGAGGATCGAGCTCGGCTATCCCGACCGCGGCGCCGAGCGCGCGCTCCTGACCGGCACCGACCGGCGCGATCTGCTCGCGACGCTCGACCCGTGCATGACGCCGGCGGAGCTGATGGAGCTGCAGGCGAGCGTGCAGAAGATCCATGTCGCCGGCGCGCTGCTCGACTACGTGCAGGCGATCGTCGAGCACACGCGCCGCGCGCCCGACTATGTCGCAGGGCTCTCGCCGCGCGCCGCGCTCGCCATCGTGCATACCGCGCGCGCCTGGGCGATGCTCGAAGGCCGCGACAAGGTGATTCCCGAAGACGTGCAGGCGATCCTGCCCGGCGTCGCCGCGCACCGCCTGCATCCCGCGCACGACTCGACGCGCCGGGTCGACGTCGGCGCGCAGCTTCTCGCCGCGGTACCGATTCCATAAACGAGCGATGGCTCTCGACGGTCCATGCGACCGTCGTCGCCTCGGCAGTCGCGGCCGGCATTTACGTTTTCGTTCCGCCGTTCGTGCCCGTTTTTGCGTCCCTCGGCTCCGACATCCCCGTGCCCGGGCGCATTCTCCTCGCGAGCTACCCGTTCGCCTTCGTGCTGCCGCTTGCGACGGCAGCCGCGGGATCGCTGCTCGGCGCCGGGTCGCAGTGGCGTAGGCTGCTCGTCCCTTTGACGTACGTCATCGCCTTGGCGATCATCTGCCTTGTCGCACTGGTGGTCTATGTCCCGGTATTCGAGCTGAGCTGATGCTGCGAGCCAGTCGCTGCTGCACTATCCTGCTCGCGCTGCTGGCAGCAAGTGCCACGGCGGCGAATCGCGACATCTACCTGTACCAAAGCGCGGATCGCGCACAGCGCCTCGTCTCGCAGGCAAAGAAGGAGGGGACGCTCTCGCTCTACTCCACGATGACGCTGGAGGACGCGACTCCCTTGCTCGCGGCGTTCGAGAAGAAGTACGGCATCAAAGTCAGGATGTGGCGCGCCGTCAACCAGAAGCTGGTGCAGCGCGCGCTCGCCGAGGCGCGCGCCGGCCAGCACGCGGTCGACGCGTTCGAGGGCAGCGGGCCGGGCCTGGAGATCCTGCACCAGGAGGGCCTGCTCGAGAAGTTCTACAGCCCGGCGTTCGCCGACATCCCGCGCGAGGCCTTTCCGCGCCACGGCTATTACGCGCCGGACAACCTGCTCTTCACCGTCATGGGCTACAACACCAGGCTGGTGAAGCCGGGAGAAGTGCCCACGACCTATGAAGACCTGCTCGCGCCGAAGTGGCGCGGCAAGCTCGGCATCGAGGCGTCCAATATCGCGTGGTTCGCGGCCGTGGCCAAGGCCATGGGCGAGGAGAAGGGGCTCGCTTACTTCCAGAAGCTGGCGGCGAGCGGCCCGCAGATCCGCAGCGGCCATACGCTCATGACCGAGCTCGTCGCCGCGGGCGAGATCCCGATCGCGCTGACGCTCTACAACCAGGCGGTGGACAAGCTGAAGGAGAAAGGCGCGCCGATCGACTGGAAGGCGCTCGCCCCGGCATTTGGCCGCGCCGACGGCATCGCGATGGCGAAGCACGCCTCGCACCCGCACGCGGCGCTGCTGTTCGCCGATTTCGTGCTGTCGCCCGAAGGCCAGCGCATCATCAAGGATCGCGCTCGCGTGCCGGTCAACCGCACCGTCGATAGCTCGTTCGATCAGCGCGTCTTCAAGATCATCGATCTCGCGGCGCTGCTCGAGGAATGGGAGACCTGGGAGAAGCGCTGGCAGTCGCTGTTCCTCCGCGAGCGCAGATGAAAGTCCAACTCGGCGGCGATTGCGAAGGCGAGCTCTACCTGCCGGCCGGAAAGACCGCCGCCGGCGCGGTGGTCATCCTGCACGAGCGCTACGGCCTCGTGCAGCACACGCTGGACTTGGCGCAACGGCTGGCGCACGACGGCTACGTCGCCCTTGCGCCCAACCTCTTCTCCCGCTGGCAGGGTGACCCGGAGCGGCTCCGCCGCGGCACGGCGCGCGTAACACTGCCCGATGACGAAGTCGCGGCGGTCATCGACCGGGCGATCGATTTCGTAAAAACACGTGCCGGGCGCATCGCGCTGATGGGCGTCTGCCAGAGCGGCCGCTATCCGATCGTGGTGGGCAGCCGCCGGGAAGATCTCGCCGCCTGCATCGTGTTCTACGGCGGTGCGCAGCAGCGCGACTGGGAGGCCTCCGGGCTGCAGCCGCGGTCGATGGC
>DASXRW010000566.1:0-1730 GCA_036506355.1 Burkholderiales bacterium | reverse complement strand
GGATGGATCACGGTCGGCAGATGCGTGTCGTCGAAGTCGAGCGCGTTCGCCGCGGCACCGAGGATCACGGCGCGATCGCCCAGTGCCTTCGCCACCAACCTGATGGAAGGCTCGCGCAGGCCGGCGAGGATGCAGCCGAGGATGTTGAGGAGCGCGCGCTTCGACTCGTCGCGAACCGAGGACGGCACATCCTCCCAGCGCGATTCGGCGAGGAAGCGCGCCAGCGCTGCGGTTATTCCGCTTTGACGCCCGCCTGGTTCACCACTGGCGCCCACTTCGCCATCTCCTCCCGCATGAACGCGGCGAACGCTTCCGGCGTGCCGCGCATCGGCTCGGCGCCCTGCGCCTGCAGCCGGTCTTTCACGTCTGCCGCATCGAGCACCCTGCCGACTTCGCGGTTCAATTTCTCGACGACTGGCCGCGGCGTGCCGGCGGGCGCGAGCAAGCCGTACCAGAGCGACACCGAAACCTGCGGATGGCCCAGCTCGGCGAAGGTCGGCACCTCGGGCAAGAGGCGATTGCGCTCCGTGCTCGCCGCCGCGAGGACGCGGAGCTTGCCGCTTCTCACGTGCTGGATGAGCGAAGGCGCCGCGTCGAACATGAGCTGCACCCGGCCGCCGATCAGATCCGCGACCGCCGGTCCGCTCCCCTTATAAGGCACATGCACGATCGGCGCGCCGGTGACGCTCTTGAAGAGCTCGGCCGCCATGTGCGGCGCGCCACCGCTGCCGGACGAGGCGAAGTTCACCGAATGCGCTTTGGCGTACGCCACAAGCTGGTTTACATCGCGCGCCGGCAGCTCGGCATTCACCGCCATGATGAGCGGCAGCAGCGCGAGCCCCGACACCGGCGCGAAGTCGCTCACCGGGTCGTACGGCAGCTTGGCGAAAAGGTGCGGCCCGACGCCGTGCGTGGTGATGGAGTTCTGCAGCAGCGTGTAGCCATCGGGCGCTGCCTTCGCCACCGCATCGGCCGCGATGGTGCCGCTCGCGCCGGCGCGGTTCTCGACGAGCACCGGCTGGCCGAGCGACTCGGCGAGCTTGCCGCCGACCAGCCGCGCGATGAAGTCGGCCGCGCCGCCCGGCGGCACGGTGACCATCAGGCGCAGCGGACGATTCGGATAATCGGTTTGCGCCAGCGCGCCCGTCGGATTGGCGAGCCATAGCAGGGCCAGCAACAGGCAGGAGATGCCGAGCTGCTTGGCGATGCGCCCGACGAGTTCCTTCAGAGCCGCGAGCTCGCTCTCCAGTCGCGCCACGTCGGCCTTGAGCCCGGGGGCTTCTCCCAAGGGGACTTCTTTCTCGACAGCCTCGAGCTTCGGCGCCCCGCTGAGAAGGTGGGCCCAGCGGTTTTCGCGCGAGCCGGGCAGGCGCGCGAGCTGCACCACCAGAGGACCTGCCGGCCGCGCGGCCAGCTCGTTCAGGAAGCCTTCGACCGCCGAAATGTCGGCGAAGCTGTGCAGCCGCTCGCAATTGATGCGCAGCTCGCCCGCGGTCTGCGGGCCGCGCAGCATCAGCGAGGTCAGGATGGCAATGGACTGCGACGGCACTTGGAGCACGCGCTCGACGTTGTGGGAGTAGCGCGATACCCGCCCGCCGCTCGTTTCCATCACGAGGTTGGCGCTTTTCAGGCTGTCGAGCGCCGCCTGCACTTCGGATTCGGTCGCCTCGATCACCGGTGAGCGGCTGGTCTTCTGGTTCGCGCCCGAGACCAGCGCGTTGAGTGTCAGC
>DASXRW010000565.1:0-8981 GCA_036506355.1 Burkholderiales bacterium | reverse complement strand
ACGTGCTGCAGCTCCATGCCGGAAACGAGCTTCAGGTACTCCATCGCCAGATGACCCGCGCTGCCGTTGCCGGCCGAGCCGTAGTTGAGCTTCCCCGGCTCCTTCTTCGCTAGCGCGACGAACTCGCGCAGGTTCTTCGCCGGCACGCTCTCGTGGACGACGAAGATGTTCGGCACCTTGGCGAGCAGCGAGACCGGCGCGAAGTCCCGGTTCACGTCGTAGCCGAGGTTCTTTTCCATGAGGGGCGTCATCGCGAGGCTGCCCACATGCCCGATGATCAGCGTGTAGCCATCGGGGTCCGCGTGGGCGACGTCGTTCATCGCCAGGTTGCCGCCGCCCCCGCCTTTGTTCTCGATGTAGATCTCGTAGCCGAGCGCCTTCGACATCTCGGCGGCGACGCTGCGCGCGACGAGCGAGCTCGAGCCGCCCGGGGCGAAGGGCACGACCAGGCGGATCGCCTTGTTCGGATACGTCTGCGCCTGGGCGACGACCACCCAGAGCGCGAGCAGCAGCGCGAGCAGCCTCACCGGTAGAGGCCCTGCGCTTCCAGCCAGCGCTGGATCAGCGCGGCGACCTCGAGGTTGTTCTTGTCCATCATCAGCATGTGCGAGTTGCCGGGGATGCCGGCCTTGGGGAGGTCGACCACTTCCACTTTACCGCCGGCCTTGGTGATCGCATCGCCGAACGCTACGCCGTTTCGCCGGATCGTGGGCCAGCGCGCGTCCTGCGCGATGCCGTCGCCATAGACGAAGAGCGTCGGGATTCCCTTCAGGCGGTCGACCTGCTTCGGGTCGCCCTGCCCCGCGGGCTCGACGGCGATCAGCGCCTTCACCTTGTCGGGCCGCGCCTGCGCCACCTTGAAGCCGAATTGCCCGGCCTGCGAATGGAACAGGATCACGCACGGGCACACCCGGTCGACGAGCGCGGTGTACGCCGCGATGATCGCGTCGTCGGTCGTGGTCCACCGCGGCACGATCTGGCGCACGAAGTTGTCGTAGCCCTCGGCCGGGAACTGGCTGCCCTTCATGCGGAAGCGCCCGAACGGCTCGTTCTTCGGCAGGAACAGCGGCTCGCCCTTGAAGATGTCCGGATACATCGCCCAGCCGGCGCGACCGCGCTCCACGGCATCGGAGTTGTAGACGTCCCAGCCGTTCCTCACGAACCAGTTGAGCCAGCCTTCGCGGCCGTCGGGCGTCGTCTCGTAGGTGACGCCAGTGAGCCCGCCGCCGTGCCACATGAGAAGGGGCACCGCGCCGCGCGGCTTGGCCGGCAGGAAGTACTGCACGTACATCGCCTCGACGAGGTAGGTGCCATTGAGATCGACCTTCGCCGGCACGCCGCCCGGCGTGAACACCACCTCCTTCACCGGCTTGCCGCTGATCGTGACCTCGCGGCCGCCGACGTGGAACGAGCCCATGTCGCGCAGGGCGATCGGGCTTTGCGTCGCGCAACCGGCGAGCAGCGCGCCTGTGAGAAGCGAAATGGCCCGCATCGTGTACCTCCTTAAAACTGGTAGCGCCGCAGGCCGCCGTCGACCGGGATCACCGCGCCGGTGATGTAACGCGCGCGCGGCGAGGCGAGGAAGCAGACGAGGTTGGCAATGTCCTCGGGCTGGCCGTACTCGCCGACCGGGATGTCGTGCTCGCTCTCGTGCTTCCTGAACTCGGGCGAGTAGTTGCGCAGGATCTGCTCGCTGATGATGCGCCCCGGCGGCACGCAGTTGACCGTGATGCCGTGTCTGCCCACTTCGCGCGACAGGCCCTTCGCCCAGGAATGCACCGCGGCCTTGGCGGCGAAGGCGCCGTTTAGCCCTTCGGGCTCGGACTTGCCGGTGATGTTGATGACGCGGCCCCATTTGCGCTCGATCATCTGCGGCAGGAGGCGCTGCGTGAGCTGGCGATGGCGTGTGAAATTGAGCGTCAGCGCCTCCTCCCACTGCGCCTCGCTCGATTCGAGCGTGAAGCGGCGGCTGCCGCCGGCGTTGTTGACCAGGATGTCGACGTGCCCGAGCGCGGCGAGCGCGGCGTCGGCAATGCGCTGCGGCGCGTCCGATGCCAGGAAGTCCTGCTCGATGATGGCCAGCTTTCCCGCCTCCTTCTCCAGTTGCTCGAGCAGCGCACGGCGGCGAGCAACCACGGCGAGTTTTACGCCCTCACGGGACAAGGCGAGCGCGATGGCGCGGCCGATGCCGATGCTCGCGCCTGTGACCAGCGCGCATTTGCCGGCGAGCGAGAGGTCCACGAATCTCGTCCCGTTACCGCTTGAACTCGAGGATGTGCATCCCGGTGTTGGCGCGGTCGACCGCGTAGATGTAGCCGCGGTCGTCGACCTCGAGGTTGTTGGTCTGGATCGCGACCTTGCAGCGCTCGTTGCCCGAGGTGTCCTTGACGCAGCGCTTGTCGGTCTTGTCGGTGGTCGCCGGGATGTAATAGCCCGCCTCGCGCGGATGGTAGGGATCGGAGATGTCGACCGCGCGCACCCCGGCGTTGAACCACGCGACGAAGATCATGCGTCTTGCGTACATCGGCGGCTGGTTCTCGTTCGACGAGTGCGCGCCGAAGCGGCCGCCGCGGCTGCAGAAGTCGCCGCTCTTCTCCGGCACGTTGAACGTGGCGACGCCCACCGGCAGCTTCTCGTCGGTGACGTCGACCACGAACACCATCTGGCGCGGCTCGGTGCATTCGTTGGCGAGCGACTCGTTCACCACGAAGACGAAGTCGCGCGGCGCGCCCTTGTCCTTGGCGAACTCGGGCAGGCTCATGCCGAGCACCGGCAGCGTGGTGTGCGCGCCGTTCATCGAAGAGAGCGTGAACCGGCCGACCTCGGGCGCCGCCAGGTTCTGCGGCGTCGGCTCGTGCGGCCCGGCGAGCAGCTTCGAGCGGTCGACGATCTGCATGATGCCCGCCTTGTTGGTGCCGTAGCCGAAGTAGATGCGGTTGCCCTTCGGGCCGGTGGAGATCGGACCGTGCAGCTCGGTCGGCGCCGGGCCGCTGGAGCCAGGCTCCTGGCCGACGAGGCCGAAGTTGCGGATGAAGCGCGGCTGCGCGGGGTCGGAGAGATCGAACACCTGCGTCATGCGCCGCGTGCGCCAGTCGGGCAGGCCCGAGACGACGTAGGCGATGCCGCTATCGCATTCCCACCAGCTCTTGTGCGTGCCTTTCAGCTTGTCGACGACCACGCTGATGCGCGAGGGTTTCTCCGGCGTCGTGACGTCCCACACCTCGTGGGCGAGGTTGCCGAATGGGCGCAGCAGGTACACCTTGCTCTTGTCCCCCTTCGGCAGCTCCGAGCCGTTGCAGACACGCACCATCTGCGCGCCACCGCTTTCGGCCTGGCCGGGCTCGCCCGGAATATGCGCGAGGTAGCGCGGCTTGCGCGGATCGGTGACGTCGACGATCGAGGTGCCACTGTCCTCGTCGCGCCCCGAGAGCGGGTTCATCGCCTTGCCGCCGTGATGGCCGACGTAGGCGATCCAGCGGCCGCGGTTCTCGCGCACGAGCGGCTGGTAGGCGCTGCGCGCCTGCAGGTCCTGGTGAGCGAGCAGGCTCATGTTCGAGGCGCTCGAGCCGTGCTGCGCCCAGGCGCTGGCGAAGCCGAATACGGAAACGGCGGCGAAAAGCACCTTCCTCATGCATCCCCCTCCGGTGGTCGCGCGAGGCGGCCATCGTACCCGAAGGCTGGCCGGACTACGGCATGCAGCTTGCGGGAGACCGGCCACTGGCGATGCCAGGCGATCCGTCATTTCACTCTCTGGAGATACGCGATGATCAAGACCCTGATAGCAGTTGCAGTCGCCGGAGCCTTTGCGCTGCCCGTGGCGGCGCTGGCGTCGGCAGGCAGCGACAATATCGTGGTGGCGCAGGCGGGCGGCGGCGCCGGCACAGCGGGCCGCGCCAATCCGAGTGGCAACAGCGCGAGCGGCACCGGCGCGACCAGCAACCGCATGGGCTTTGACCGCCTCGACAAGAACGGCGACGGCTTCGTCTCGCGCGACGAGGCGAAGGACGCGGCCGAGCTCAACACGCGCTTCAGCGAGCTCGACAAGAACAACGACGGCAAGCTCTCGCGCGAGGAGTACGACGCGCTCGACACTAGCGCACGCGGCGCGACCGGCTCTACTGGGTCAATGAGCGGCACGGGCAGCATGAGCGGCGCGCAAGGCGTGCCCGGCAAGACCGGCGCCACACCCAAGTAGAGAGAGCACCCGCCGCGGCCGTGGTGGCGGCGGCGGGCGCTTCACCGGAGATCGATCCATGCTTCAGTTCACACGGGCACTCGCCCTTCTCGCATTAGCCTGTGCCACGGGGGCAATCGCCGCACCGCGCGCCGAGAGCGCGCTCGAGTGCGGCATCGCCGCCGACATGGCCGTCGTCGCGCACTCGCTCGCCAAGGAGCAGGTGCAGCGCACGAAGGCCGACACCATCATGGCGCGCATCTACGACGTCTCGCAGTCCGACCGCGGCAAGGAGCTGATGAAGGAGATCCTCGACGCGGCGTATGTCTCGAGCGGCATCGCGGCACAGAATTCAGGCCAGAAATTCGCCGAAGATCTCTTCGCCACCTGCATGAAGTCCGGCGGCGACATGGACCCGGTGCTCGGCAAGAAACTCTAGTCGAGCTTCGCGCCGGAGTCCTTCACCAGGCGGGTCCAGAGCTTCGCATCCGTCGCGAGGAACGCGGCGAAGTCCTCGGGTGAGCGCGAGCCGGAAGTCTCGGTGCCTTCGCGCGCCAGCGTGCTTGCGGTCTCGGGCGCCTTGAGCGCCTGGCTCGTGGCGTCGAAGAGCCTCTTGACCGCCTCGGGCGGCGTGCCGGTGGGCACGAAGAAACCGTACCAGAACGAGATCTCGTAGTCGGGCAGCCCCGCTTCCGCCATTCCCGGCACGCCGGGCACGAGCGGCGTGCGTTCGCGGCTCGTCACCGCCAGCGCTTTCAACCGCCCGGCTTGCACCAGCGGCAGCACCGAGGGCGGCGTTGCGAAAGAGAGTTGCGTATCGCCGGCGAGCACCGACTGCACGGCCGGTGCGCCGCCCTTGTAGGGCACGTGCACCATGTCGACGCCGGCGATGCGCTGGAAGAGCACCGCCGCGAGATGCGGCGCCGAGCCGTTGCCCGAGGAAGCGAAATTGAGCTTGCCCGGGTGCTTCTTCGCGTGGGCGATGAGCTCGGCGAGCGTGCCGACGCCGACGCGCGCGTTCACGGCGACGACCAGGGGCGATGCGCTGACCTTCGTCACCGGCACGAGATCGCGGAACGCGTTGTAGCCGAGCTGCGGATTGAGCAGCGGATTGACGAGGATGCTCGACGGGCTCGCGATCAGCACGGTGTAGCCGTCGGGCGGGCTTTTCGCCACGTGCTCCGCGGCGATGCTCGAGCCCGCGCCGGGCTTGTTGTCGATGACGATCGGCTGGCCGAGCGCGCGCTGCACCGGCTCCTGGAGCGTGCGCGCGACGAAGTCCGCCGCGCCGCCCGGCGCGAAGCCGACCACCAGCCGGATCGGCTTCGCCGGATAGCTTTGCGCCATCGCCTGGCCGGCGAAGAGCAGCGCAAGAAGCAGCTTCACGCGAGCGCGGCCTGCAAGGCCGAAAGCAGCGCGCCGAGCTTGGGCGGGCTTGCTTCCACGCCGATCTTCACCTGCGCATCGCGCAGCGCCGCGGATGCGACCGGGCCGATCGAGGCGACGAGCGTGGCGTTCAGGCCGTCGCGTAGCGCCTGTGTTTTCTGGATGTTTTGTGCCACGAGAAAAAGGTTGCGCACCTGCTCGGCGTTGGTGAACACCGCGGCGTCCATCTCGCGGCGCTCGAGCGCCCCGATCAGCTCGGCGAGCGGTCTCGTGTCCTGCGGCAGCGACCAGCGGTAAGTGGGAATCTCGACCACTTCGGCGCCGCGTGCCTCGAGCGCGCTGTCGAGCTCGGTGTTCGCCGTGCCGTAGCGCTGCACGATGACACGCGCGCCTTTGAGATCGAAGTCCGTGATGGCTTCGAGCACTTCGTGGGTGGTGAACGGATCGGCCGCGGCGCGGTCGATGCGCACACCGCGCGCACGCAGTGCCGCCGTGGGCTTGGGGCCGCGAACCACCACTGTGCTTTTTTCGAGCAAGGCGACAAACCGGGCGGTGACGCCCAGGCCATCGGTGGCGCTGAACAGCGCGCGCGTGCCGACGCCGGTCTGGAACACCGCCAGCTTCGGCGGCCGCTGCTCCAGGGACTGCACCAGCGTGGCGATTTTCGCCGGTTCCAGATCGGGCAGCTCGGCGAGCGCCGGCGCGTGGAACGGCACGCCGCCGCGCTGCGTGACGAGGTCGGCGAGCTGCTTGCCGAGCCGCGCCTCCAGCACGGCGATGCGCTTTCCTTTCACTTCGCTATGCGGGTGTTGGCGAGCGCCAGCCGCTCCGAGACGTTGCGCACCAGCGCGCGCGTGAGCTGCAGCTGCGCGCCGAGGCTCATCTGCTCGAGGGCGGCGGGCTGGAACTCCGCCAGCAGCAGCTCGGTGTGCGATTCCACGGTGGCGTGGCGTGCCTCGCCGCCGGCGATGTACGCCATCTCGCCGAAGAACTCCTTGCCGCCCACCATGTTAAGCAGGCGCCCCTGGCGCGTGACCTTCGCCTCGCCGAGCGCGAGGAAGAAGAAGCTGGTGCCCTTCTCCTTCTCCTTGACGATCGCCCTGCCCTTCGGCACGCGCGACCACTTGCCGGCGCGCGCCAGCTCCCAGATCTCGGCGTCGGACAGCATGGCGAGCATCGGCACGCTCTTCAGCACGACGTATTTCTCGCTGTCGGGGATCGCGCCGGGCGGCAGCACGCTCTGGCCGATCTTGGAGAGCTCGAGAGCGAAGTCCCGCCAGGTCGGGTAACGCTGCGCCGGCGTCTTCATCAGCGCGCGCAGGATCACCGGGTCGAGCGCCTTCGGCAGTTCCTTTTTCGCCTCCGAGGGCGGCAGCGGGTCGTACTTGATGATCTTCTCGAGCAGCTGCTCGAGGTTCGCGGCGATGAAGGGCTTCTTGCCCACCAAGAGCTCGTACAGCACCACGCCGAGCGAGTACATGTCGCTGTGGAAGTTCAGGTCCTTGTTCTGGATCTGCTCGGGCGACATGTAGTAGGGCGAGCCCATCGCGGCGGTCTGCACCACCTGGCTCTTCTTGAGGATCGCCGCGCCGAAGTCGGCGATCTTGACGTCGGTGCCCGAGGCCATCATCAAGTTCGCCGGCTTGATGTCGCGGTGGACGATGCCCTCCTTCGCCGCGTACTCCAGCGCCCCGCAGCACTTGAAGCCGATTTGCAGCACGTCGGCCACCGGCAGCAGCTTGTCGGGCGTGGCGTGCGCCGAGAGATCGCCGCCGTTGACGAGCTCCATCGCGATATGGCCCGAGTCCTCGCCGACCACCGCATCGAGGATCGCGACGATGTGCGGATGGCGCAGCTTCCCGGCGAGCGAGGCCTCGTTCAGCAGCTGGCCGCGGTAGACGGTGCCGAACTCGGGGTCGCGGAACACCTCGGGCTCGATCGTCTTCAGCGCCACTTCCTTGCCGGTGAAGGTGTCGCGCGCGAGATAGACCGTTCCGGTCGCGCCCTTGCCGAGCAGCTTTTGGATGTCGTATTTGCCGACCTGCAGACTGAGGTCGAGGGTGAACCCGGATTTTTCGGTCACGTGAGTTTGGCGTGTAAGCTTTCAGGCCAATGTACCTCAATCCCCGCATCATCGCCTTGTACGACGAATACACGCATGCGCCGCTTCCACGGCGCGCATTTTTGCAAAGACTTGCGCGGCTCGCGGGTGGCGCGGCAGCGGCGGCCGCGCTCCTGCCGCTGCTCGAGAACGCCTACGCCGACCAGGTGCGCCGCGACGATGCGCGCCTCGAGACGGGCTATCTCGAGTACGCCGGCATCCGCTGCTATGTCGCGCGACCGAAAAATGCCGCCGGAAAGTTACCCGCTGTGGTAGTGATCCACGAAAACCGCGGCCTCAATGCGCACATCGAGGACGTGGCGCGGCGCGCCGCGCTCGAAGGCTTCGCCGCGGTGGCGCCCGATCTGCTCTCGCCGCAGGGCGGCACGCCGAAGGACGAGGACGCGGCGCGCGGCCTCATCGGCAAGCTCGATCGCGGCCAGACCGTCACCAACCTGCTCGCGGTGGTGAACGACCTCAGCGCGCGCCCCGACGCCGGCAAAGTCGGCTGCATCGGTTTCTGCTGGGGCGGCGGCATGGCGAACCAGCTTGCCGTGAATGCCGAACGGATCGTGGCTGCGGCGCCGTTCTATGGCGAGGTGCCCGATGCGCTCGACGTGCCGCGGATCAAGGCGCGGCTGCTGCTGCACTACGCCGAGCGCGACCCGCGCATCAACACCGGCGTTCCCGCCTACGAAGGCGCGCTCAAGGCGGCCGGCGTGCAGCACGCGATCCACATCTATCCTGGAACCGACCACGCCTTTCACAACGACACCGCGGGCGCGCGCTACAACAAGGACGCTGCCGAGCTCGCCTGGCAGCGAACCATGACCTTCCTGAAGGACGCGCTCAAATGAAGAAATGGCTCTTCGTTCTCCTCCTCACGGTCCCGCCGGCGATGGCGCAAGTGACGGTGCAGGAATACCCGGTGCCGAGAGGCCACGCCATCCACGACGTGTGGGCCGATGCGGCGCCGAACGGAGCCGTCTGGTTCTCCGCGCAGGGCAGCGGGCACCTCGGCATCCTCGATCCGAAGAGCGGAAGCGTGGAGTTCGTCGCGCTCGGCCGCGGTTCCTCGCCGCACGGCGTCGTCGCGGGAGAGGACGGCGCGCCGTGGCTCACCGACGGCGGCCAGAACGCCATCGTGCGCGTCGATCCGAAAACGCGCGCGGTGAAATTGTGGAAGCTGCCCGAGGACAGCGGCTACACCAACCTCAACACGGCGATCTTCGATCGAGCGGGCATGCACTGGTTCACGGGCCAGAGCGGCATCTATGGACGCCTGGATCCGCGCAGCGGGGAAATCAAGCTGTTCGACGC
>DASXRW010000564.1:0-12995 GCA_036506355.1 Burkholderiales bacterium | reverse complement strand
GCCGCAGGATCGAGCGTGCCGTCGGCGCGGTTGGCGATCACCTGGGGATGGATCGAGCCCAGCACGGCCAAGCCGCCGGCCTCGTACCGGTAGCTGTGCTGCTCCTGCCCGATGATGACGCCTTCGCCGCGCTGGCAATGGCTCATCAGCGCCGCCAGGTTGGATTGCGTGCCCGACGGGAAGAGGAGCGCATCCTCGAAGCCGAAGATCTCGGCCGCGCGCGCGTGCAGCCGGTTCACGCTCGGGTCGTCGCCGAAGACGTCGTCGCCGAGCTCGGCCTCGAGCATCGCCCGGCGCATGGCCGGCGTCGGCCGGGTCACCGTGTCGGAGCGAAGGTCGACTATGTCAGCCACGCTTGGGTATTATCTGACGTTTACCTGTCACCGGAGAAAAGTGCATGTTCGCCTTCCGTACCCTCGGCCTCGCCGCGGCGCTCGTCGCGACGAGCGCTACGGCACAGCAATATCCCACGAAGAGCATCACGATGCTCGTGCCCTACGCCGCGGGCGGACCGACCGATACGGTGGCGCGCGTCGTGGCGCAATCGATGGCCAAGCCTTTGGGCCACACGGTATTGGTGGAGAACAAGCCGAGCGCCGGCGGCATCCTCGCGCCGGAGCAGGTGAAGAACTCCAAGCCCGACGGCTATACGATTCTGATCCACCACGTCGGCATGGCGACGACGCCAGCGCTCTACCGGCAGCTGCGCTTCAATCCGCTCACCGATTTCGACTACATCGGTCTCATCAACGACGTGCCGATGACGCTGATCGCCAACGACAAGGTGCCGGCGAAGAACTTCAAGGAGTTCCTCGCCTACCTCAAGTCGAACAAGGACAAGGTGAGCTATGCCAATGCCGGTATCGGCGCGGCGTCGCATCTCTGCGGCATGCTCTTCATGAGCGCGATCGAGACCGACCTCCTCACCGTGCCGTACAAGGGCACCGGGCCGGCGATGAACGATCTTCTGGGCGGCCAGGTCACGTTCATGTGCGACCAGACCACCAACACCACCTCGCAGATCAAGTCGGGCAAGGTCAAGGCGTACGGCGTGACCTCGCTCAAGCGCGTGCCCTCGCTGCCCGACATTCCGACGCTGGATGAGCAGGGCCTCAAGGGATTCGAAGTGGGCATCTGGCACGCGCTCTACGGCCCGAAGGGCATGTCCAAGCCCGTGACCGACAAGCTGGTGGCCGCGCTGCAGGACACCGTGAAGGACGAAAGCGTGAAGAAGCGCTTCGCCGAGCTCGGCGCGACGACCTATCCGCCTGAGAAGGCGACGCCCGCGGCGCTGCAGGCGCATCTCAAGGCGGAAATCAACAAGTGGGGACCGCTCATCAAGAAGGCGGGTGTGTACGCCGACTGACGGCGAAGGGAGGAAAACCAAGAAATGGACTGGAGGATGTGATGAAACCATGCAAGGCGCTTCTAGCGGGCGCCGCAGTGACCGGCTGCCTCGCCGCAGGCGCGGTGTGGTCGCAGGACAGAGGTCCCTACATCGGCGGCTCGCTCGGCAGGTCCGACATGAAGGACCACTGCGAGGGCGTCGCCATCAGCTGCGACAAGACCGACAAGGCCTGGAAAATATTCGGCGGCTATCAGTTCAACCGCAACCTCGCCGCCGAGCTGGCGTACACCGATCTCGGCGAAACCAAGGCGAGCGGCGTGCAGGGCGGCGTCGCGGTCAACGGCAACGTCTCCTCCAAGGCCTGGGAGCTCTCGGGAATCGGGTTCATGCCGCTGATGCGCGAGTTGTCGCTGTACGCGAAGCTCGGCATCTATCACGCGAGCACCGACTCCCAAGCGAGCGCCGCGGTGCCCGGTTTCGCGACCAGCGGCAGCCAGAGCGGCACCAACACCGATTTCACCGTCGGCTTCGGCGTGCAGGTATCCATCCTGCGCAACCTCGCGGCGCGCGCGGAGTGGCAGAAGTACAACGATGTCGGCAGCAACAACACCGGCAAGACCGACGTCGACGTGCTGAGCGCCGGGATCCTGTACCGCTTCTAGCGCTGCCCAAATAAAAGGCCGCCCGGGCGGCCTTTTTATTGTGACTGCCGGCTACTTCTTGAACACCGCGGCGAAGAACTTGTCGGCCTGCGCCTTGGCTTCCTTGTCCGCTTTCTCGTTGTAAGCGATGGGCATGTTGAACTTCTTGCCGGCTTCGGTGGCCTCGGGATTGGTGTAGGCGTGGACCGCACCGGGCAAGTTGACGAAGCGGTAGTCGGCCTTTGCCGCGTCCATGTCTTTCTTGAACGCTTCGATCTGGTCGGGCTTCACCAGCGGATCGTCGGCGCCGTTTAGCACCAGGATCTTGGTCTTGACGGCCTTTGGCGCCGGCGTATTCGTCCCGAGCCCGGCATGGAACGCGGCCACGCCCGCGAGATCTGCGCCAGCACGCGCCATGTTGAGCGCGACCGTGCCGCCAAAGCAGTAGCCCGCCGCACCGATTTTCGCCGCATCGACCGTCGCATGCTTCGCGAGCTGCTGGCGCGCGGCATTGAAACGCGACTGCATCGCTTGCGGGTTCTTCATCACGCCGCCCGCGAGGGCGCCGGCATCCTTCGGGTTGTCGGCGGTCTTGGCGTCGCCGTACATGTCGGCGATGAACGCGGTGTAGCCGCGTTGCGCGAAGCGGCGCGCCTCGTTGTGCATGTGCTTGGTGATGCCCCACCATTCGTGCACCAGTACGATGCCTGGCCGCTTGCCCTTGACGGCATCGTCGTAGACCACGAAGCCCTTCATCGTAGTGTCACCGTCCTTGTAGGTGACCGGCTCTTCCTTGAGGGCGGCGTGTGCCGTGGTGACCAAGAAGAATGCGAGTGATGCGCCTGCGAACCATTTATGCATGTTTCCTCCGATAGATGGTGCGATATAAACGCTGGGACGTGGGCTTCTATTCCTTTGCCGCGCTCGGGCGCTGCTTCCAGCTCACGGTCGCCTGCTCGAACGCATGGGCGAGCTGCAGCACGCCGAAGTCGTCGCGGTAGCGCCCGACGATCTGGAGGCCGACCGGCAGTCCTTCCGGCGTGAAGCCCGCGGGGACCGAGATCGCCGGGTGGCTGGTGACCGTGATCCAGTAGCAACTCTTCATCCAGTCGATGTAATTGTCCAGCTTCACGCCGGCGATCTCGGTCGGATACGGCACGCCCACCGGAAAGGGCGGCACCTGGTTCACGGGGCACAGCAGAAACTGGTAGCGCTCGAGAAAAGTACGCATGCGATGGAACACCTGCGTGCGCAGCTCCTGGGCTCGTGCCACCTGCTCGCCGGTCAGCTTCAGCCCCTGCTCGATGTTCCAGATCACCGTGTCCTTGAGCTTTTGGCGGTGCTGCTTGAGCAGCGCGAGCCGGTCGAGGAAACCGAGCGCGCGCAGCGTGTGGAAGGCCTCGGTCGCGGCGGAGAGATCGGGCTCCGCGTCCTCGACGATGCAGCCGATCTTTCTGAATGTTTGCTTCTGTGATTCAAGCACCGCGGTGACGCGCGGATCCATCGGCAGGCCGCCGAGATCGCGGCTCCACGCGATCCGCGTCTTGCGGAAATTGCGCCTGAGCGGGCGACTGAAGATCGATCCGGGCTCGCTGAGCGACGCGGGTGCGCGCGCATCGGGGCCGGCCATTGCCGAAAGGAGAAAGGCAGTGTCCTCGACGGTGCGGCCGATGGGCCCGAGCGTGGAAAGGGTCTGCCAGCCGTTCATCGCGGGCCACGCGGGCACGCGCCCCGGCGTCGGCCGGAATCCCACAACGTTGCAGAAGTTGCCGGGGTTGCGCAGGCTCGCGGCGAGGTCGCTGCCGTCTGCGAAAGGCAGCATGCCGCAGGCCACGGCGACCGCCGCGCCGCCGGAGGAGCCGCCGCAGGTCTTCGAAAGATCGTACGGATTGCGCGTCGCGCCGAACACGGCGTTGAACGTCTGGCTGCCGGCGCCGAACTCCGGCGTGTTGGTCTTGCCGAGCGTGATGGCGCCGGCGGCGGAGAGCCGCTCGACGATCGCGTGGTCTTCGCTTGGCACGTGACCGGCGTAGATCGGCGAGCCGAAAGTGGTGCGGATGCCCTTGGTCGGGACCAGGTCCTTGTAGGCGATTGGCAGGCCTGCCAATTGCCCGTGGGCGCCGCGCCGGCGATCCAATGCTTTTGCCGCTTTCAGCGCCTGCTCGGGCAGGAAGGTGACGATGGCGTTGACCTTCGGATTCACGCGCTCGATCTGCGCGATGAACGCCTGCATCAGCTCGGTCGCGGAGAGCTTTCGCGCGCGCAGCAGGCGCGCGAGCTGGACCGCTGGGGTGTAGCAGAGATCGCTCACATCAAGAAGAATGCATCACATCAATACGATGTCGAACTGCTCCTGCGTGTAGCTCGACTCGACCTGCATGGAGACGCGCTTGCCGATGAAGTCGGACAGCATTTCGAGCGACGGCGCCTCCTCCTCGAGGAAGCGGTCGATCACGCTTTGCGAGGCGAGGATGCGGAATTCGCGCGCCTCGTTGAAGGCGCGCGCCTCGCGCAGGATCTCGCGCAGGATCTCGTAGCACACGGTCACGGCGGTCTTCACCTCGCCGCGGGCGCCGCAGGTCGGGCAGGGCTCGCACAGCACGTGGGCGAGCGACTCGCGGGTGCGCTTGCGCGTCATCTCGACCAGCCCGAGCGCGGTGAAGCCGTTCACCGTGATCCGCGTGCGGTCGCGCGCGAGCGCGCGCTTGAACTCTTCCAGCACCGCGCCGCGATGCTCATCGCTCTCCATGTCGATGAAGTCGAGCACGATGATGCCGCCGAGGTTGCGCAGGCGCAGTTGCCGGGCGATCGCCTGCGCCGCTTCCAGGTTGGTCTTGAAGATGGTGTCGTCGAAGTTGCGGCTGCCGACGAAGCCGCCCGTGTTCACATCTATCGTCGTCATCGCCTCGGTCTGGTCGAGGATGAGATAGCCGCCGGACTTGAGATCGACCCGGCGCGACAGCGCCTTCTCGATTTCGTCCTCGACGTTGTAGAGCTCGAAGAGCGGGCGCTCGCCGGTGTAGTGCTCGATCCTGGTGACGAGCTGCGGCATGTAGCCCTGCGCGAACGCCGCGAGCTTCTGGTAGTTCTCGCGCGAGTCGACCAGCACGCGCGCGGTCCCGGCGCCGACCATGTCGCGCAGCACGCGCTGGGCGAGCGACAGATCCTGGTAGAGGAGCTGCGGCGCCTTGGCGCCCTGGGATCTTTCCCGGATCGTTGCCCACAGGTGGCGCAGATAGCCCAGGTCCGCGCGCAGCTCGTCCTCGCTCGCGGCCTCGGCGAGCGTGCGCACGATGAAACCGCCCTTCTCCTCCGCGGGCAGCAGCTCCTTCAGCCGGTCGCGCAGCTGCGCGCGGCCGTTCTCGTCCTCGATCCGCTGCGAGATGCCGATGTGCGGATCGTGCGGCAGGTAGACGAGCAGCCGCCCGGCGAGCGAGATCTGCGTCGAGAGGCGCGCGCCCTTCGAGCCGATCGGGTCCTTCACCACCTGCACCAGCATCGGCTGCCCCTCGGCCAGAATTTTTTCTATCGGCTTGCCCGGCTCGCGGTTTTCCCAGATGTCTGCCACGTGCAGGAACGCCGCGCGCTCGAGGCCCACGTCGATGAATGCCGACTGCATCCCGGGGAGCACCCGCGCCACGCGTCCCATGTAGATATTGCCCACCAGGCCGCGGCCGCTTGAGCGCTCGATCAGCAGTTCCTGCACCACGCCGGCTGCTACCACCGCCACGCGCGTCTCGCGCGGCGTGACGTTGATGAGAATTTCTTCGCTCACGTTCAGCGGCGCTGCGCCAGCTTCTCGAGCAGCTCCGCGGTTTCGTAAAGCGGCAGGCCCATCACGCCGGAGTAGCTGCCGCGCAGCTCGATCACAAAGCGCGCCGCGCGGCCTTGGACGGCATAGGCGCCGGCCTTGTCGTCGCCCTCGCCGGTGGCGACGTACTGGTTGATCTCCTGCGCGGAGAGCTTCTTGAAGCGCACCTCCGAACGCGACAGCGCGCTCTCCATCCAGTCGTCCTGCTTGAGCGCGACCGCGGTGAGCACCTCGTGAGTGCGGCCGGAGAGGCTCTCGAGCATCTCGACCGCCTGGCGCCGGTCGACCGGCTTCTCGAAGATCTGGCGCTCGAGCGCGACGGTCGTGTCGGCCGCGAGCACCGGCGCGATCGGCAGGTTCCGCTGCAGCATGCGCCGCCAGCCGGCCTCCGCCTTGGCGCGCGCCATGCGCTCGACGTAGAGGTCCGGCTTCTCGCCCGGCATGGAGATCTCGTCGACGTCCGGGCCCTCGCCCGGCCGGTCGCGGAAAAGGAGCAGGTGAAAGCGCACGCCGATCTGCGACAGCAGCTCGCGCCGCCGCGGGCTGCGTGACGCGAGGTAAATGCCGCGCTCTACCGGGCCGACCATGGGCCGATTCTATTCGCGATGGTAGGGATGCCCGGTGAGGAAAGTCGCAGCACGGTAGATCTGCTCGAGGAGGATCACCTGCGCCAGCGCGTGCGGCAGCGTCATGGCCGAAAGTCTTAGCACGGTGTGCGCTTCGCGCTTGGTCGCGGCGGACAGCCCGTCGGCCCCGCCGACGACAAAGGCCGCGGGCGCGGCGAGCAGCTTGGCAAACTGCGCCGTGCTGAGCTCGCGTCCCTGCTCGTCCAGCACGACCATGCGCGCTCCCTTGGGCACAGCGGCCCGCAGACGGTTTTCATCCTTCACCGCGACGCGCTCGACGTCGTAGCCCTTGGGCATGCGCCGCGCGTAGTCGGCGCACGCGGTCTCCGCCCAGGCGGGCAGCCTAGCGCTTACGGCGAGGACGCGAAGCCTTGCCACGTGCGCGTTTCTTGGTCGCGGGTCTCTTCAGGTTGACGGGCTTGCCGCCCCAGACTTCCTCGAGGTTGTAGAAGTCGCGCACCGTCGGGTGCATGATGTGCACGACGACATCGCCCAGATCGACGAGCACCCATTCGCCGTTCGCCTCGCCCTCGACGCCGTAGACGCGCGCGCCGTTCTCGCGCACCTTGTCCTGCACGTTGTCCGCCAGCGCTTTGACTTGTCGGTTGGAATCGCCGCTCGCGATCACCACGCGCTCGAACATCGACGGCATGCGCGCGGTGTTATAGACCAGGATGTCGCGGCCCTTGATGTCCTCGAGCGCTTCGACCACGACGCGCTGCTTCTTGCGGATGTCCATTTAGCGGTAGAGCCTGTTCTCGGCAATGTACTTCGCGACGGCGCTCGGCACGAGACCCTCGAGGCTTTCGCCGCGCGCGGCGCGCGCGCGGATATCGCTCGCGGAGATCGCCAGCGGCGACATCGGCACCACGATCGCGTCGCCGCGCTCAACGCTGTAGCCCGGCCGGGTGAATACGGCGATGCGGGCAAGCCGCCTCACCTCGGCCGGCCGGTGCCAGCCGCGCAAGCTCGCGTACTGGTCGGAGCCCAGCAGCAGGTAGAGCTCGTCCTCGGGGCGCTCGGCGCGCAGCGTCGCCAGCGTATCCACGGTATAGGGCGAAGCGCTCGACGCGAGCTCGCGCGAATCGATCTCGTAGTCCGCTTCGTCCTTGATCGCGAGCGCGAGCATGGCGATGCGATCGAACGCACTGGCGGCCGGCGGCTTGCGGTAGCCGGGCTTGCCCGTCGGGATCCACAGGATTTTCGCGAGCCCGAGGCTCTGCAGCGCCGTCTTCGCGATCGCGAGATGCGCGTTGTGTATCGGATCGAACGTCCCGCCGAGGATGCCGAGCTTCAGGCCGCAGTCCTCGCCGGGACCGCAGGCAGCAGCGGCTTCAGCGCGAGCAGGCCGAACAGCGGGCCCGGCGCAAGGAGAAGAAACAGCCATTGCGCGCCGAGGACCGGCGCAACGGCGTTCAGCAACTGGATGCTGCCGATGGTGATGGAAAAGCCTATGCAATTGGCGATGGTCAGCGCGGAGCCGACGAGCTCGCGCGGCGCGCTGGCGGCGTTGAGCGCGGAAAACTGAGGCGAGTCGCCGACCACCACGATTCCCCAGAATAGCAAAAACGCGAGGAACACCGGGCTTGGCGCCGCGAACATCAGCGGAGAAAGCACGCAGCAGATGCCCGAGGCGAGGAGCTGCGCGAAGGCGACGGGCGCGCTTCCAGAGCGCAGGGAGACGAGCCCGCCTGCGGCGCAGCCGATGAACCCCGCGGCGATCACCGCAAAGCTCCAGAGCGAGACGCGCGGCTCGCCATGCGCGGCCAGCACCACGGGAACGAAGGTCCAGAACGCATAGAGCTCCCACATGTGGCCGAAGTAGCCGAAGCTCGAGGCGCGAAATGCGGGGCGGCGAAAGATCAGCGCAAAGGCGCGCGGATCGAGTTTGGCGGCCTGCCTGAGATAAGGACCGTCAGGGACGAAGACGAGCACCACCAGGCCGCCGGCCACGGCCGTGGCCGAGGCGCCGAGCGTCACCGCCTGCCAAGGCAGGCTCTGGCCCAGTTCCTTCAGCAGATGCGGGAACGCCGTGCCGAGGACCAGCGCGCCGACCAAGAACCCCAGCGCCTTGCCGAGATCGCGCTCGTACCAGCCCGCGGCGATCTTCATCCCCACCGGGTAGATGCCGGCGAGGAAAAAGCCGGTCGCGAAGCGCAGGATCAGCCACGCCGCCAGGCTCTCGCCGAAGGCGAGGCTCGCCACGTTGAAAAGCGCGCCGGCGAGCGAGCAGGCGAAGAACAGGATGCGCGGCGAGAAGAGGTCCGACAGCGCGAAGAAGGCGAACACCAGCGTGCCGACGATGAAGCCGACCTGCACCGCCGAGGTGATGTAGCCGAGCGCCGTGGCGGGAAGCGCCAGATCGGCGAGCACCGCGTTGCCCGCGAACCACAGCGAGCCGCCGGCGAACTGCGAGACGACGATCACCGGCAGAATACGCCGCGGCCGGCTTGCCATCGTCGCGGCGGGTCTAGGTGCGCACTTCGCCGTGGCCGAGCACCACGAATTTCTGCGTGGTGAGGCCTTCCAGGCCGACCGGCCCGCGCGCGTGCAGCTTGTCGGTGGAGATGCCGATCTCGGCGCCGAGGCCGTACTCGTAGCCGTCGGCAAAGCGCGTCGAGGCGTTCCACATCACCGATGCCGAGTCGACCTCGCGCAGGAAGCGCTCGGCGCGCGCCGCATCGGCGGTGACGATGGCATCGGTGTGCTGCGAGCCGTACTTCGCGATGTGCTCGATCGCCTCGTCGAGCCCCTTCACCACGCGGATCGACACCACCGGCGCGAGCCACTCGGTGTAGTAGTCGCCCTCGGTCGCGGGCTTCGCCTGCGGAACGAACTTGCGCGCGTCGGCATCCGCCCGCATTTCAACCTGCTTCTCCTGGTAGATCGCCGCGATGCGCGGCAGCACCGTGGCGGCGATGCCCTCGGCCACGAGCAGCGTCTCCATCGTGTTGCAGGTGCCGTAGCGCTGCGTCTTCGCGTTGTCGGCGATGCGCACCGCCATGTCGGCGTCGGCCTGATCGTCGACATAGACATGGCACACGCCGTCCAGGTGCTTGATCATCGGGATCTGCGACTCGCGCGAGAGGCGCTCGATCAGCTCCTTGCCGCCGCGCGGCACGATGATGTCGACGTATTCGCGCAGCCGCACCAGCGCGCCGACCGCCGCCCGGTCGGCGATGCCGACGAGCTGCACCGCCGCCTCGGGCAGGCGCGCGCTCCTCAACCCGGCGCGCACGCAGGCGGCGATCGCGCGATTCGATTCGAGCGCCTCGGAGCCGCCCCGCAGGATGCACGCGTTGCCGGCCTTCACGCAGAGGGCGGCGGCGTCCGCAGTCACGTTCGGGCGCGACTCGTAGATGATCCCCACCACGCCGAGCGGCACGCGCATGCGCGCGACCTCGATGCCGCTGGGCTGTTTGGTCCTTTCGGTTATCGAGCCGACCGGGTCTGGCAGCGCGGCAACCTGCTCCACGCCTTGCGCCATCTGCTCGACGAGCTTCGGCGTGAGCGTCAGACGATCAATGAACGCTGCATCGCACCCATCGGCCTTGGCTTGCGCGACATCGCCCGCGTTCGCCGCGAGGATCGCGTGGGCCCCGGCGCGAATCTCGACCGCCATCGCGCCGAGCGCGCGGTTCTTGGCTTCGGTCGAGGCGCGCGCCAGCTCGCGCGAGGCGCCGCGGGCGGCGATACCCAGCTCGCGCACTAGCGCAGCGACGTCAACCTTTTGATCCATCGGCCAATTTTAGCCCAAGGCGGATGAAGGCCTGCCAGGCATCGCCTTCGCCCACGCCTTTGATCGCGCGGTCGATGGCGGCGGCCTCCGAGATGGCCTCGTTGATGCGCTTGGGCGCAAAGCGCCGCAGCGCGCTTTCGACCGCGCGCCGCAGCGACCGGTTGAAAATGCGTTCGGCACTGCCTTCCTGGAGCGCGAACAAGGCGCTCGAGATGACGAACAGCACAAAGGTCGGCTGCTCGCCTTCGGCGCGCAGGCCGTCGACGACGCGCACGTAGCGCGCGAGGTCGCCGGAAACGAGCGCGTCGGCCGCGTCGTAGGGGTCGTAGCGCGCGACGCTCGCCACCGCGTCCTGCACCGTGTCGAGCGCGAGTTCGCCCTCGGGGGCGAGCAGCGCGAGCTTCTGCAGCTCCTGGTGCGCGGCGAGCAGATTGCCCTCGACGCGCTCGGTCAGGAATTCGAGCACTTCGCGCGGCGCGCGCTGCTTCTGCCGCGCGAGGCGCTCGCCGATCCAGCCCGCCAGCCGCGTGCGCTCGAGCGGCCAGATCTCGACCACCGCCCCCAGGCGCACGAGCGCGTTGAACCACGCCGAGCCCTGTCCCGTGCGATCGAGCCGCGGCAGTGTCACGAGCAGCAGCTGCTCCTCGCTCGGACGCTCGCAATAGGCGGCGATCGCCGCGCTGCCTTGCGGGCCGGGCTTGCCGGTCGGCAGGCGCAGCTCGACGATCTTCTTCGCCGCGAAGAGCGACAGGCTGCCGGTGGCGTGCGTGAACTCGCTCCAGTCGAAGCTGCGCCCGGGCTCGAGCACTTCGCGCTCGGTGAAGCCGCCGCGCCGTGCCGCGCCACGCACCGCGTCGGCGGCTTCCATCGCGAGCAGCGGCTCATCGCCGTGGATCACGTACGAGGGCAAGAGCGACTTCCTGAGCTGGGCGTCGAGCTCGCCCGCGCGCAGCTGCATCTACTGGACTTTCGGTTTTGGCCGTTCGGCGGAGGCGAGCCGGCGCATCACCTGCTGCACCATGTCGCTCTGCATGTCGCGGAACAGGAGCTGCTCTTCTGCTTCCTTCGCCAGGATCTCCGCGTCGTTGTAGGTCACGTCGCGCGAGAGCTGCACGACGCTGGTGGGCACGTACTCGCCGCCCTTGCCGTCGTGCACGCGGTAGCTCACGCTGTAGCGCAGCCGGAATTCGCGCACCCGACCGGTGCCGGTCAGCGAAAGGATGATCTTCTCGCGCGCCTCGCCCGAGAGCTCGAGGATCGCATCGGCGGCCTTCGCGTCGTCGATGACCTTGGCGTTGGTCCCCGCCTCGATATTGCGCTTGAGGTCGAGCGCGATGCCGGTCTTCGCGTTCGGAATGTAGAGCGTCTGGAACGGCACCGCCGCGCTGCCCCGCAGCTGGAAGCCGCAGGCGGCGAGCACCAGCAGAAAAGGGGTCAGAGCAATTTTCCAGTTACAAATCGCTCGCCACGGATGTTTCCGGAAAATTGCTCTGACCCCTTTCCTTAGACGACCAGGTTCACGAGGCGTCCTGGCACGACGACCACTTTCTTGACGTTTTGCCCGGCGACGAAGCGCTGCACGTTCGGGTTGGCGCGCGCCAGCTCTTCGATCTCCGTGCGACCGGCGGCCTTGGGCACCTTGATCGAGCCACGCAGCTTGCCGTTCACCTGCACCACGAGCTCGACCTCGTCCTGCTCGAGCGCCGCCGGATCGGGCTCGGGCCAGGGCGCGCGCATCACATCCTCGCCGAACTTGAGCTCGCGCCACAGCTGATGCGCGAGGTGCGGCGTGATCGGCGCGAGCAGCCGGATCAGGATCGACATGCCCTCCTCGTCGGTGGCGCTGTCCTCTTCAGGCAGGCGCTCCAGCACGTTGAGAATCTTCATGCACGCCGAGGCCACGGTATTGAACTGGAATTTCTGCAGGTCGTAATTCGCCTGCTTCAGCAGCGAGTGGATCTCGAAGCGCGCGGCCTTGCTGGCGGTCCCGGGCGTGCCCTTGCGGTGGGAAAACCGCGACGCATAGGTCCAGACGCGGCGCAGGAAGCGGTACGAGCCCTCGACGCTGGCGTCGCTCCATTCGAGCGTGTTGGTCGGCGGCGAGGCGAACATGACGTAGAACCGCGCCGTATCGGCGCCGTATTTGTCGATCAGCGCCTGCGGATCGACGCCGTTATTCTTCGACTTCGACATGGTTCCGAGCCCGTCGTACACCACGGGCAGGCCATCCTTCGTCTTCGCCGACAGCATGCGGCCCTTGTCGTCGCGCTCCACCACGACGTCGGCCGGATTGATCCATTCGCGCCGGCCTTCGACGTCGCGGTAGTACGACTCGGCGAGGACCATGCCCTGCGTCAGCAGATTGGTGAACGGCTCGGCGAGCTCCGGGATCAACCCCTCATCGCGCATCAGGCGCTGGAAGAAGCGCGAATAGAGCAGATGCAGGATCGCGTGCTCGATGCCGCCGATGTACTGGTCGACCGCCATCCAGTACTGCGCGCGCTCGTCGACCATGGCGTAGTCCTGGCCGGGGCAGCAGAAGCGCGCGAAGTACCAGGACGAGTCGACGAACGTGTCCATGGTGTCGGTCTCGCGCCGCGCGGCGCGGCCGCACGAAGGACACTCGGTCTCGTAGAACTCGGGCAGCTTGGCGAGCGGATTGCCGGTGCCGTCGGGCACCAGATGCTCGGGCAGCTTGACCGGCAACTGCTCGTCGGGCACCGGCACGTCGCCGCACGAGGGACAATGCACGATCGGGATCGGGGCGCCCCAGTAGCGCTGGCGCGAAATGCCCCAGTCGCGCAGCCGCCATTGCACCTGCTTTTCGCCT
>DASXRW010000563.1:0-3429 GCA_036506355.1 Burkholderiales bacterium | reverse complement strand
GAGATGGTCCGCGTGTTCAACTGCGGCATAGGCATGGTGATCGTGGTCGCGCCCGACAAGGCGCAGATGGCGAAGATGCTGCTCAAGCGCGAGGGCGAGCTCGCCTACGAGATCGGCACCATCGAGCCGACGAGCGGCGCGCCCGAGGCGGTGATCGTCTAGCTCGAGCCGCGCCGGGCAAGGTAGATGCCGACCAGCACTACCACGCCTCCGGCCATCTGCAGCGCCACGAGCGGTTCCGAAAGCAGGATCCAGGCGAAGAGCGCCGCCATCACCGGCTGAAACAGCAGGCTTACCGATGAGAATGCGGCCGGTAGATGGGCGAGCGAGTACGCGATCAGCCCCTGTCCGGCGCAATGCGAGATCCATGCGAGGCCCGCGAGCTTGAGCCATCCCGACGCGCTTTGCGGCAGCAAGGTTTCGCCCGACGCGAGTGCCACGGGCAGAAGGAACAGCGCCGTCAGCGTGGTGGTCACCGCCATCAACCGCAGGGTTGCCGCGCCCCGGTCGCGCAGCTCTTTGACCGCCAGGATGTAACCTGCATAAAAGACCGCGGTCACCACGCCGAGCGCGTCCCCGAGCAGTGCGCTCGCCGAGAACTGGAGGCTGGTATGGACCAGCAGGCCGACGCCGGCGAGCGCCGCCGCGAGCCCGAGGAGGAACGTAGCGCTGGGCCGTTGGCGCCAGAAGAGCCACATCGCGAGCGTGACGAAGAGCGATGCGAGGTTCGCGAGCAGCGTGGAGTTCGCCACCGAGGTGAACTGGATCGACCAGTGCCAGAAGCCGAGGTCGCCGGCGAAGGCGAAACCTGCGGCAAGGAGCAGTTTCCAGTCCGGGCGCGGCGTGCTGGCGCGCGGCGCGAGGGCGACGAGCGGCCACAGCAGCGGCACGGCGAGCGCCACGCGCCAGAAGGCGCTCGCTGTGGGCCCGACGTCGGCCACGCGCACGAAGATCGGCGAGAGCGCGATGCAGGTCGCGCCAAGCAGTAATGCGGGGAGCGCGGGCCGCATGGCCCGCGGGATGGTACGACTACTTCAGGTCGTTCCAGCGCTTCATCGCCGCGTCGTAACGCTTGCGCGCGAGCTCGACTTCCTGCTCGAGAATCGCCTGGCGGGCGAAGTAGTTCTCGTTCGGGCGGCTGCCACCGGCGGCACTCGCCTGGCGCTCGCCGGGCTGCGACTCGACGCCCTGGTCGCGACGCGCGAGGGCTTGCTGGTACGCCGTGTACGCGGCGCGCGCTTCCTCGTACGCCTTGTCAAGCTCGGCGGTGCGATTCTGAGCAGCGACGCTGGTCGCGGCGAGGAACATGAGAGCGAGCAGCAAGCGTTTCATGGAGCCCTTTCCGGTAGAATTTTTTGACATGGCACGGCCGCGTTTCGTTCACCTGAGGATGCACAGCGAATACTCGGTGAGCGACGGCATAGTCCGGATCGACGACGCGGTACAGCGTGCAGCCGCGGACCACATGCCGGCGCTCGCGCTCACCGATGCGGCCAATCTCTTCGGCATGGTCAAGTTCTACGGCGCGGCGCGCGGCGCCGGCATCAAGCCGCTGATCGGCGCCGATTGCTGGATCGAGAACCAGGCCGAGCGCGACAAGCCCTTCCGGGCGCTGCTGCTCTGCGCATCGCGCGCCGGCTACCTGCGGCTTTGCGAGCTGCTGTCGCGCGCCTGGCTCGCGAATCAGCACCGCTCGCGCGCCATCATTGCCCGGCGCTCACTCGAGGAAGGCACCGACGGCCTGATCGCCCTTTCGGACTTTCTCGGCGGCGAGCTTGCCGCACCGCTCCTTTCGGACCATGCCGAAAGCGCCGAACGGATCGCCCGGCGCTGGAGCGAGCTCTTCCCCGGTCGCTACTACATCGAGCTGCAGCGTGCCGTGCAGCCGAACGGCGAAGCGCTGCTCTCGCGTTCGGTAGCGCTTGCCGGCCGATTGCGGCTGCCCGTGGTGGCGACCCACCCGGTGCAGTTCCTCGACGCGGAAGACTTCAAGGCGCACGAGGCGCGGGTCTGCATCGCGCAGGGCTTTCTGCTCGGCGACCAGCGGCGGCCGAAAGCATTCACGCCGGAGCAATACTTCAAGTCGCAGGCGGAGATGACCGAGCTTTTCACCGATGCGCCGCAGGCGCTCGAGAACTCGGTCGAGATCGCGCGGCGCTGCAATCTCGAGATTGCGCTCGGAGTAACGCGCCTGCCGGCCTTCCCGACGCCGGCGGGCGTGACGCTCGAGGAGCACCTGAAGCACGAAGCGCAGGCTGGGCTCGCGCGCCGGGCCGCCGAGCTCGCGCTCGAGGGCGACGCGCTCTCGCGCTATCGCGCGAGGCTCGACTTCGAGATCCAGACCATCGTGCAGATGGGGTTCGCCGGCTACTTCCTGATCGTGGCGGACTTCATCAACTGGGCGAAGACCAATGGCGTGCCGGTCGGCCCCGGGCGCGGCTCGGGCGCAGGCTCCTTGGTGGCCTATTCGCTCGGCATCACCGACCTCGATCCGCTGCGCTACGACCTGCTGTTCGAGCGCTTTCTCAACCCGGAGCGCGTGTCGATGCCCGACTTCGACATCGATTTCTGCCAGGACGGGCGCGACCGCGTGATCGACTACGTGCGGCGCAAGTTCGGCGAGGAAAGCGTCTCGCAGATCGCGACCTTCGGCACGATGGCGGCGCGCGCCGTGGTGCGCGACGTCGGCCGCGTGCTCGACCTCGGCTACAACTTCTGCGACCAGATCGCGAAACTCATCCCGGTGCAGCCCGGCAAGAACGTGACGCTCGCCGATGCGCGCAAGGCCGAGCCGCTGCTCGCCGAGCGCGAGAAGAACGAGGACGAGGTGCGCGAGCTGCTCGAGCTCGGCGAGAAGCTCGAAGGCCTGGTGCGCAACGTCGGCATGCACGCGGGCGGGGTACTGATCGCGCCGGGGCGCCTCACCGAGTACTGCCCGCTGTACGCGGCCGAGGGCACGAACCACGTCATCTCGCAGCTCGACAAGGATGACGTCGAAGCGATCGGCCTGGTGAAGTTCGACTTCCTCGGCCTCACCACGCTCACCGTACTCGACTGGGCGGAGCGCTCAGTGCGTGCCATGGGTCGGCCTGATTTCGCGCTGGCACGCATCGCGCTCGACGACGCCGCGACCTATCAGCTGCTTTCCGCCGGCAACACCACCACCGTGTTCCAGCTGGAATCGCGCGGCATGCGCGACCTCATCCGGCGCGCACGGCCGGACCGCTTCGAGGACGTGATCGCGCTGGTCGCCCTCTACCGCCCCGGCCCGATGGACCTGATCCCGGACTTCATCGCGCGCAAGCACGGCGAGCAGCGCGTCGATTATCTCGATCAGCGCCTCGAGCCGATCCTCGGCCCGACCTACGGCATCATGGTCTACCAGGAGCAGGTGATGCAGATCGCGCAGGTGATCGGCGGCTATACGCT
>DASXRW010000562.1:0-6689 GCA_036506355.1 Burkholderiales bacterium | reverse complement strand
CTGACGCCCATCACCGTCATCGCGTTCTCGGTCGCGATCGCATGGCTCGGCTGGATGCTGATGCGGCACGGTGCCAGCCAGACCACCGCGGTGATGGGCATGCCGGTGTCGTGGATCTACGCCGCCATGCCCGCAGGGGGCGCCCTCATGGGCGTTAATGCCGTGCGGGCGCTGAAAGCATGATCACGGTCGCGGTGCTCGTCTTCATGCTGCTGCTGGTGCTCGGCGTGCCGGTCGCCTTCGCCATCGGCGCCGCGGGGCTCGCGGGCCTCGCCTGGAGCGGCGAGTTTCCGCTGATCATCATCGCGCAGCAGGTCTACCAGTCGGTCGATTCGTTCGTGCTGCTCGCGATCCCGCTGTTCATCTTCGCCGGCATGCTGATGGAGACCGGCGGCATCGCCATTCGCCTGGTGCACCTCGCGCAGGCGCTGGTCGGCTGGATCCGCGGCGGCCTCGCGATGGCGGTGGTGATCGCGGAATACATCTTCTCCGGCGTCTCGGGCTCGACCATCGCCGATGTCTCGGCGATCGGCTCGACCGTGATCCCGCCGATGATGCGCAGCGGCTACCGGCCCGGCCAGGCGGTGAGCATCGTCGCCGCGGCATCCGCGATGGGCATCCTCGTGCCGCCGTGCATCCTGATGATCGTGCTCGGCTCGATCGCGAACGTCTCGGTCGCCGCACTCTTCGTGGCCGGGTTCATCCCGGCGATCGTGCTCGCGGCTGCGATCATGCTTTACATCTACTGGGAAGCGCGCCGCGGCATCGTGCCCCCCGAGCCGATGAGCGCACCGCGGATCGGAAAGGCGCTCAAGGAGGCGCTCATCCCCCTCGGCCTGCCGGCGATCATCTTCGGCGGCATCCTCGGCGGCGTGGTGACGCCGACCGAGGCCGCGGCGCTCGCCGTGCTCTACGCGTTTGTGATCGGTGTGTTCGTGTACCGCGAGATCAAGTGGCGCGACCTGCCCGACATCATGGTGAGGAGCGCCGTGGTGACGGGCACCGTGTGCTTCCTCCTCGCCGTCGCGGCGGTGATCGCGTGGATGATGGCGGTGGCGCAGGTGCCGGCGGCGATCCTCGCGGCGATGCAGGCGCTCTCGGCCGGGCCGATCACCTTCCTCATCTTGAGCGCGCTGCTCTTCATCCTGCTCGGCGCGGTACTCGAGGGCCTGCCGGCGGTGGTGATCCTGGTGCCCACCTTCCTGCCGGTGGTGAAGACGATGGGCATCGACCTCATCCACTACTCGATCGTCGTGACCGCGGCGACCGGCATCGGCCTCTTCCTGCCGCCGATCGGCGTCGGTTTGTTCATTTCCTGCGGCATCGCCGGCATCAGCATCGACCGCGTGACGCGCGAGATGATGCCGTACGTCACCATGCTCTCCATCGGGCTCCTGCTGGTGATTGCCTTCCCGTGGCTGACGCTCGTGCTGCCACGGCTCTTCAGCGTCTGAGTTCGGGGACGGAGCCCGAACTGGTTCGGGCTCCGTCCCCGAACTTGGGAACGAGTTTTGCTCGTAGTCCGATCGCCTACAGGAGATCGCCCATGAGCAAACTACCCCTAACGCTTTCCCTCACCGCTGTCGCCATCCTGGCGGCGTGCGCCACCGAGCATAAGGTTGCCCCGGCCCCGGCGCCGGTGGTCGTCGCGCCTGCCGCGCCGGCCGCTGCGGTCGTGGTGCCGCCATCGACCGCTGCGGCGCCTACCGTGGTCGTGCCCCAGTCGGGCACGGCACCGGTGGTCGTTGCCGCCGCCGCCGCCTTGCCATTGCGCGCCGGAACCGGCCGCATCGAGTCGATCCTCGACATCCCGCCGGCCGCCGCCGCCGGCAGCAGCGTGCCCTCCGCCAACAAGCGGGTCGGCATCCGCATGGATGACGGCACGATCCAGTACGTCGACACGGCAGCCGGCGGCCTCGCCATCGGCGACCGCGTCGCGCTCACCAGCGACGGCTACATGCGGCATCCGGCGCCGTAACACCGCATTGCGATAAATGGACCGCCGGCCGGCCTGCTATAACGGCGGTCCCCCTTTAACCCCAAAGGAGTATCCATGAGACGTCTGATTGCAGTCCTGATTGCCGCCTTCGTCGCCTTCGCCTGGGTGCCGGCCGGAGCGCAAGCGCCCGCCGACAAGGGCGCACCGTCCAAGATGGACAAGGCGGACAAGAAGGCCGAGCGCGACGCGAAGAAAGCCGAGCGCAAGGCGAAGAGAGAGGCGAAGAAGGCCGAGCGCAAGGCGAAGAAGGACGCGAAGAAGGCCGAGCGCGAAGCGAAGAAGGGCGAGACGAAGTAGCAGTTTCCCCCGGGCGCCGTGGACGCTCGAGCGCCGCCCGAGCTTCGTAAGCCGCACCCGCCGAGCCTTTCGCCGCGCGCGCTCGCGCTCGCGGGCTGGAGCGCGTTTCTCGTCGCCGGGCTGATCTTCCTCGCGATCGCGTGGAACGTCACCGGCCGCAGCGCGCTCGTCGCGCTCGACAGCCAACTCGCAGACTGGCTGCACGGCCACACCGACGGCGCGCTGGCCGCATTCTTCTTCGCGCTCACCAACCTGCATTCGCCCGGCGCAATGGGTGGCGCGAGCGCGATCTTTGGGCTGGTGCTGGCGCGCCTGCGTCAGTGGTACTGGCTCCTCACGCTCGCCGTGGCGGTGGGCGGCGGCATGCTCCTCAACCTCGTTCTCAAGGCGGCCTACGAGCGCCTGCGGCCGCACTTCGACGAGCCGCTGCTCGTCCTCACCACGTTCAGCTTCCCGAGCGGGCATACCGCCGGCGCGGTGCTCTTCTACGGCGTGCTGGCGGGGTTCCTCGTCTCGCGCTTCTACGACTGGCGCGCGCGCGCCGCCTGCGTCGCCGGCGCGGTGGGCGCGGTGGCGTTGGTCGCCTTCTCGCGCATGTATCTCGGCGCACATTACCTCTCCGACGTGCTTGCCGCTGCCTGCTCGAGCACCGTGTGGCTGGTGCTGTGCCTCGCGGGCGGGCATGCGCTGGTGCGCGGCAGGCTGCGGCTCCACTGGCTGATCGGTGCTTTCTTTTTCGTGCTGCTGATCTCGACCGCGGTCCTGATACCGGACGAATGGTGGGCGCGCTTGGTGGACGCGATCGACCGCATGAACCCGCTGGTAGCGCTGCTCGCCTTCTGCTCCGCGTATGCCGCGGCGCTGCTGCTTCTCCTGCCGGCTTGGATCTTTCCGATCGCGGCCGGCGCGATCTTCGGCTTCCTCTGGGGCATCGTCGCCGCGGTGATCGCGGTCGCCGCTTCGGCGATCGCAGGGCTGCTCGTCGCGCGCTACGTGGTGCGCGGACGCATGGAGCGCGTCGCGCGCAAGAGCGATGTCTTCAAGGCGGTCGATCACGCGGTGGTGAAGGAGCCGCGCAAGATCGTGGCGCTTTTGCGCATGGCGCCGGTGATCCCGTGCGGGCTGAAGAGCTACTTCCTCGGCCTGACGCGCGTGCGGCTCGAGGACTACCTGCTGGCGACGATCGCCGGCGTCGCACCCGATGTCCTCATCAAGGTCTACCTGGGCGCCACGGGCCGCGATGCGCTCGCCCACGGCGGCGCGCTCAACTGGGCGCTGCTCGGCGCCGGCATCGTCGCGCTCCTCGCGCTCACCTTCATCGTCGGGCGCAAGGTGCGCAAGGCGCTCAAGCTCTAACCAAATAAATGGGGACGGACCCCATTTTTCTCATTTGAGAACTGAGTGCGATTGCGAAAAATGGGGTCCGTCCCCATTTATTTTCAAGCTTTAGCTTTTCGCTTCTTGTTGGACAGCGCGGCGTCGATCAGCACCTCGGCCGCGGCGCGCGCGGAGCGGCCGACCGTCGGATCGTCGCGCACCAGTGCGGAGGCGATCGCACCTTCGACCAGGATCTGAAGCTGCGTGGCGAGGCCTTCGGGATCCTTGACCCCCATGCGCGCGAGGAGGGTGCGGTACCAGGCGAGGCGCTGCTCCTTGAACCGCACCGCGATGCGGGTGGCGGCGTGCTTGCGGTCGCCGAGCTCGGTGACCGCGTTGACGTAGGGGCAGCCGCGGAAGCCGCCGTCGGCGAACATGCGCTCGAGGCGGTCGAAGTAGCCGAGGATCTGCTCGCGCGCCGGTGCATCCGAGGGCTCGATGTGCTTGAAGCGCGCCGTGAGATACGCGGCGATCAGGTCGTCCTTGGTCGGGTAGTAGTTGTAGAGCGTGCGCTTGCTCACGCCCGCCTCGGCGGCGATGGTGTCGACGCCGACCGCGCGGATGCCCTGCTCGTAGAAGAGCTTGTCGGCGGCGGCGAGGATGCGCGCGGCGTGGGTCGGCGGCTTATGCACAGGTCGGTCTACTCTTCGCTTGACACCAGTATACGGGCTCGGCGATTATTAGTACACCGATCTGTTTACCTGATGTTTAGACCCGGACCATGACCGCCAATCGTCGCGCGATGCTCGTTTTGCTGCTCCTTTCCGGCGTGATCATCTCGCTTTGCATGGGGCTGCGCCAGAGCCTCGGCCTCTTCATGCGGCCGATGACGCTCGACCTCGGCATCTCGGCGGCGACCTTCGGCTTCTCGATCGCGCTGCAGAACATCATCTGGGGCGTCTCGCAGCCCTTCGTCGGCGCGCTCGCCGACCGCTACGGGCCGCGGCCGGTGCTGATCGTGACCGCGCTGATGTACGCGGTGGGCCTGCTCCTGATGATCGTCGCCACCTCGTTTCCCGGCGCGCTGGAGATCGCGGGCTTTCTCATCGGTGTCGGCACGGCCGGCGCTGGCTTCGGCGTGCTGATCGGCACCATCTCGCGCGCGACGCCGCCCGAGAAGCGCAGCCAGACGGTGGGCCTGGTCGCCGCCGCGGGCTCGCTCGGCACGATGGTCATCGCGCCGCTCGGCCAATGGCTGATCGACGGCTACGGCTGGCAGGTGGCGATGGTCGGCTTCGCCGCCATCGCCGGCTCGATGGCGCTGCTCTCGCTGCCGATCCGCGAGCAGGCGCCGCTCGGCGTTTCCTCTAACAGAGCTCAAAAGCTCGGGGAAGCGGTGCGCGAAGCCATGGCCCACCGCGGCTATCTCTTCATGACGCTCGCGTTCTTCGCCTGCGGCTTCCAGCTGGTGTTCCTCACCACGCACCTGCCGGCCTATTTGCAGCTCTGCGGCGTCGCGCCCGGCGTGGCGGCGAGCGCGCTCGGGCTCATCGGCCTGTTCAACGCGGTCGGTACGTACATGTTCGGCCTGCTCGGCGCGCGCTATAGCCAGAAGCATCTGCTCGCGCTGATCTATCTGCTGCGCACGCTCTTCATCGTGCTGTTCCTCCTCTTCCCGGTGAGCGCGGCGTCCACGCTGATGTTCGCCGCCGCCATGGGCTTCCTGTGGCTGGGCGTCGCGCCGCTCGTCACCGGCATCATCGGCCGCGTGTTCGGCCTCACGCACTTCAACACGCTCTACGGCATCGTGTTTCTCTCCCACCAGGTCGGCTCGTTCTTCGGCGCGTGGATGGGCGGCCTGGTGTTCGACCGCTTCGGCAACTACAACTTCGCCTGGGGCGCGCTGATCGCGATCGGCATCGGCGCCTTCACGCTGCAGTGGCTGATGGACGAGCGCCCGCCGCGCGTGCGCGAAACGGCTGGGAGGGCCGCGCCCGCCGTCGCATAATCCGGGGCATGCGCCCGCTTCTCGCCGCCCTGGCTCTCGTCCTGTCGAGCCAGGCGGCTGCACAAGCCTACCCGTCGCGCCCAATCCGCTTCGTCGTGCCGTTCCCGCCCGGCGGCGGCATGGACATCGTGGCGCGCGCGCTCGGCGAGAAGCTCGCGCCGCGTCTCGGCCAGCCGGTGGTAATCGAGAACAAGCCCGGCGCCGGCACCACCATCGGCACCGACGCGGTTGCGAAGAGCGCGCCGGATGGCTACACGCTGCTCGTAAGCGGCGTCGCGAGCCAGGCGATCGTGCACTACATGCATCCGAAGCGCACGTTCGACATGCAGCGCGACTTCGCGCCGGTGGCGCGCATCGCCGACGGCACGATCGCGTTCGTCGTGCCGGCGTCCTCGCCGACGAATTCCGTGCGCGACTTCGTTGCGCTCGCCAAGGCAAATCCCGGAAGACTGACCTTCGCCTCCTCGGGCGTCGGCGGCCTGATCCATCTCACCGGCGAGATGTTCAAGCAGGCGGCGGGCATCGACCTCACGCACGTGCCGTACAAGGGCACGACGCAGATCCTGCCCGACATCCTCGACGCTCGCGTCGACCTGGCGCTCGACAGCCTGCCGGCCTACATCCCGCACATCCAGAGCGGCAAGGTGCGCGTGTTCGCGGTCGCTTCGCGCAGCCGCTCGGCGCTCTTCCCGGATCTGCCGACGATGGCGGAGGCGGGCGTGCCCGGCGTCGTCTCGGCGACCGACTACGCGCTCTACGCTCCCGCCGGCGTTCGGCGGGACATCGTCATGCGCCTTTACCGCGAAACCGCGGCAGTGCTCGAACTGGCCGAGCTTCGCGCCGCGTTCGCAAAGCAGGGCATTGAAGTGCGCAGCGGCACGCCCGAAGCGGTCCAGGCCGAGCTCGCCGACGAAATGGCGAAGTGGGGGCGCGTGATCAGGATGGCGAACATCAAGGCGGAGTAGGCGCATGAACGTTGCGATCCTCGACGACTACCACGACACCGTGCGCACGCTCGCGTGCTTCAAGAAGCTCGCGGCGCACGAGGTCAAGGTGTGGAACGACCAC
>DASXRW010000561.1:0-6254 GCA_036506355.1 Burkholderiales bacterium | reverse complement strand
TGACCGTGCCGGCGGGAAAGCTCGCCCTGAGCACATCGACGGCGTCCAGGCCCGGCGCGATCCGCCCTTCGACGTTCGAGACGATGTGCATGACGTGCGAATAGCGCTCGACCAGCATTTTCTCGGTCACCTTGACGCTTCCGGTCGCGGCGACGCGGCCGACGTCGTTGCGGCCGAGGTCGATCAGCATGACGTGCTCGGCGCGCTCCTTCGGATCGGCGAGCAGCTCCTCGGCGATCGCCGCGTCCTCCGCGGGCGTCGCGCCGCGCGGTCGCGTGCCGGCGATCGGGCGCACCGTGATGGTGTGGCCCGAAAGGCGCACCAGGATTTCGGGCGACGCACCCACGACGTGATGATCGTCGAAGTCGAAGTAGTACATGTAGGGCGATGGATTCACCCCGCGCAAGGCTCGATAGAGCGCCAGCGCCGAGGCGTCAAATGCGCGCGAGCTGCGCTGCGAGATCTGCGCCTGCATGAGCTCGCCCGCCAGTATTTCATCCTTGGCGCGGCGCACCGCGCCTAGAAAGGCGGGCTCCGTGAACGTGCGCTCGATCTTCGCCGCGGCGCGCGGCTCCGCGGCGGCCTGCGCCAGCACCAGCGCCTCGGGTAGCGGATCCACCAGGCGATGGCGCAGCCGCTCGAGCCGCTCGCGCGCCTTGCCAAATGCATCGGCTTGGCGCGCGTCGGCATAGATCACGAGGTAGAGCTTGCCGAGCACGTTGTCAACGACCGCCAGCTCATCCGACACGAGGAGCAGAACATCCGGCGTGGCCAGCGGGTCCGGTTTTTCGGCTCCCAAGGCGCGCGGCTCGATGTGGCGCACGCTTTCGTAGCCGAAATAACCGACCAAGCCGCCGCCGAAGCGCAGCCGCTCGGGGAGTGGCGCGGTGCGCTCGCGTTTCAGCCAGGTGCGCGCGAATTCGAACGGATCGGCGTCGAGCTCTTCCAGGCAGGCGTCGCCGCCGCGCGCGTCGCGCAAGAGGCGCCGCACGCGGCGCCCGCGCGCCTCGATGCGCTCGGCGCAGGCGAGGCCGATGAACGAGTAGCGCCCGAAGCGCTCGCCGCCGACCACCGACTCGAGGAGATAGCTGTACGGGCCGCCGGCGAGCTTGATGTACACCGCGAGCGGCGTGTAGAGATCCGCGCGCGCTTCGGCGATGACCGGGATGCGCGTGTAGCCCTGCGCCGCGAGCCTTGCGAATTCCTCCGGGGTCACAACGCCGCGAGCCGTTCCCTCATGTCGCGGATCGTGGCGGCATAGTCGCGCGAGCCGAAGATCGCCGAGCCGGCGACGAAGGTATCGGCCCCGGCGCGCGCGATCTCGGCGATGTTGTCGGGCTTCACGCCGCCGTCGACTTCGAGCCAGATCGGTCTGCCGCTCTCGGTGATCCGCCGGCGCACCTCGCTGATCTTGGGCAGCACCGAGGCGATGAACTGCTGGCCGCCGAAGCCCGGGTTGACCGACATCAGCAGCACGAGATCGAGCTTCTCGAGCGTGTGGTCGAGATAGGACAAAGGCGTTGCCGGGTTCAGCACCAGCCCGGCCTTGCAGCCGTGCTGCTTGATGAGGGCCAACGTGCGATCGACATGCATGCTCGCCTCGGGGTGGAAGCTGATGATGTTGGCGCCGGCCTTCGCAAACTCCGACACCAGCGCGTCCACCGGCTTCACCATCAGGTGCACGTCGAGCGGCAGCTTGACGTGCGGGCGCAGCGCCGCGCACACCACGGGGCCGACCGTAAGGTTCGGCACGTAATGGTTGTCCATCACGTCGAAGTGGATGAGATCGGCGCCAGCGCGCTCGACGGCCTTCACCTCATCGCCGAGCCGCGCGAAGTCGGCCGAGAGGATGCTTGGGGCGATGCGATAAAGCCGCGCTGATCCCATTTGCGCCCGAGTTTACAATGCAGCCATGGCGCAGCAAAAACAATACGAGGTCGACGTGAGCGCGCAGACGCAATACCTCGCCGACCAGTCGGACGAAGCGAACAGCCGCTACGTCTTCGCCTACACCATCACCATCCGCAACGCCGGCAGCGTCGCCGCGCAGCTCATCAGCCGCCACTGGATCATCACCGACTCGCAGGGCCTGGTGCAGGAAGTGCGCGGCCTGGGCGTGGTCGGCGCGCAGCCGCTGCTCCAGCCCGGCGAGAGCTACGAATACACGAGCGGCGCCTCGATCGCGACGCCGGTCGGCACGATGCGCGGCAGCTACCAGATGGTGGCGGAGGACGGCACGCGCTTCGAGGCGCCGATTCCCGAGTTCACGCTCTCCATCCCCCGCGTGTTGCACTGATTCATTTTGGCTTTCGCGGCCAGGTGAACCAGATGATGAACACCGCGAGCGCGAGCGCGAGCAGCATTTCGAGATAGACGACCCACATGGCGCGGTTGGTTTGGCTTCTGATTCTACTGAGCGCCGGATGCACGCAGCTGCCGGAGAAGCCCTGCCCGGTCTGCCCGCCCCCGAAGCCCGCGGCGGAGCGCGCTCAATATGTCGAGACGTCGTTCGCCGCTCTGCCGGGCTGGGACAGCACGCAACTCGAGCCGAGCCTGCGCGCCTTCCTCGCCGGTTGCCCGCGCGCTCCCGCGGTCCTGCTCGGCGCCTGCGGCACGGCGACGACGATCACCATGGGCGACGAAGCGGGCGCGCGCCGCTTCTTTGAAAACACGTTCGTGCCCTACGCGCTGGTGAGCACCGAGACTGGCGACAGCGGCATCATCACCGGCTATTACGAGCCCATCCTGCGCGGCAGCCGCGTGCGCGACGCGATGAATCGCTTTCCCGTGTTCGGCGTGCCCGACGACCTGGTGGTCGTCGACCTCGGCCCGGTAGCACCCGAAGTGCGCAATCTGCGGCTGCGCGGCCGGGTCGAGGGCCGGCGCCTCGTGCCGTATTACAGCCGCGCCGAGATCGAATCGCGCGGCGAAGGCTTCCGCGCGCCGGTGATCGGCTGGACGGCCGACCCGGTCGAGCTTTTCTTCCTGCAGATCCAGGGCTCGGGCCAGCTCGAGCTCGAAAGCGGCGAGCGCATCCGGCTCGCCTACGCCGATCAGAACGGCCATCCTTACCGCTCGCTCGGCCGCTACCTCGTGGAGCGCGGCGAGCTCACGCTCGAGCAGGCGTCGATGCAGGGCATAAAGAGCTGGGCGGCGGCGAATCCCGTGAAGCTGCAGGACGCGCTGAATGTGAACGCGAGCTACGTGTTCTTCCGGGAGTCGGCCGATCCGCGCGGTGCGAGCGGCGCCCTCGGCGTTCCCCTCGTGCCGCAATACAGCGTGGCGGTGGACCGGCGCTTCATAGCGCTCGGTGCGCCGGTTTTTCTCGCCACGACGTTTCCATTGTCGGATGAGCCGCTCATCCGGCTCGTCGCGGCGCACGACACCGGCGGCGCGATCCGCGGCGTCGTGCGAGCCGACTTCTTCTGGGGTACCGGCGCCGAGGCCGGCATCTCGGCCGGCCGCATGCGGCAGAACGGAAGGATGTGGCTCCTCTGGCCGCGCGGCGAGGCGCTGCCGCGCGCGGACTAAGGGGTTAACGTCAGGGCTTCGCGTCGAGCAGGTCGGTCAGGTCCGCCTTGCTGAGGGACCCGGTGACGCGCTCCCCGTTGCCGAGCACCAGCGTCGGCGTGCTGTTCACACCGAGGCTGCGTCCGAGCTCGAGGTTCTTCTCCACCGGATTCGCACAGGCGGGCTTCGCCGCAGGCGGCTTGCCGCGCAGCGCGACGTCGAGCCAAGCCTTGGCGCGGTCCGGCGAGCACCACACGGCCTTCGACTGGTCGGCGAGCTCGGGACGGATCACCGGAAACATGAACACGTAGATCGTGATGTCGTCCACCTGCTGCAGCGTCTGCTCGAACTGCTTGCAGGCGGGGCAGTAGGGATCGGAGAACATGGCCATCACGCGCTTGCCATTGCCGCGCTGGATCTTCACCGCCTGCTCGAGCGGCAGCGCGTCGAACTTGATCGCGTTCAGCTTGCGCAAGCGCTCTTCGGTCACATCGCGATCGTTCTGCGTCTCGTAGATCTTGCCGAGGAAGATGTGCGTGGCGTTGGCGTCGGTATAGACGATGCGCGTGCCGCCGGCCGAAGAGCGGAAGCGCACTTCGTAAAGGCCGAGCGGACCGGGCTGTACGCCCTCGACCTTGACGCCGAGCTTTGCTTCCACGACCTTGCGGATCTGCGCCTCGTCGGCGAATGCCGCGGTAGCGGCGAGGAGCAGGCCAATTGCTAGCGTGCGCAGCATGTCAGCTCATCGCCTGTCGCATAAGGATGTTCTTTAGGACCGGCAGCCGGTCGGTCAGGTTCAATCCGGCATTGCGCACGCGCCCGACGAGAGTGCCGCGCGCGCCGTACAGCGCGTAGAGGCCGGAAACCACGGCGTCCATCGCCAGTATAGGCTCCGCGCGCCGCCGCTCATATCTTCGCAGCAGCCGGTGGTCGCCGGGATCGCGCTGCGGCTCGCGGCGCGCGATGGTTTCGGCAAGCGCACGCGCATCCTGCAGCCCGAGGTTCAAGCCCTGCCCGGCGAGCGGATGGATCACGTGCGCCGCGTCACCCACCAACGCGACGCGCGGCGCGACGAGCCGCCGCGCCGCAAGCCGGCGCAGCGGAAAACTGCGCACCGCAGATGCAATCGTCAGCGCACCGAGCGTGGCATGCGACGCCTCCGTCACCTGCTGCCCGATCGCCGCCGGGTCCAGTGCGGCAATGCGCTGCGCCTCGCTGGTCGGCAACGACCACACCATCGACAGCTGCGCGCCCGGCAGCGGCAGCAACGCGAGGACCGGACCGCCCTGGAACCACTGGTATGCCATATTGCGATGCGGCTTCTCGCAGCGGAAGTTGGCGACGATCGCTGCCTGCTGATAATCGCGCTCGCGCGCATCGATGCCGGCTGCGCGGCGCACGAAGGAATGCGCGCCATCCGCACCCACCACGAGCTTCGCGGCGATCGGTGCGGCATCGGCGAACGAAAGCACGGCATGCTCGTCGCCGATGTCGAGCCGCTCGCAGCGATGCGCCATGCCGGAGAGCCCCGACCACAGCGCGCGCTGCAGCGCGCTGTCCTCAACGATCCAGGCGAGCTCGGGTACGCCCGCCTGATAGGCGTCGAATTCCAGGACCGCGCGCGCGTCGTCGCCAAAGATGCGCATCGCGTGCACCGGCGCGAGCCGCTCGGCCGGCAGCGCATCCCATGCGCCAAGCGCGCGCAAAAATTCCACGTTCCCGGGACTGAGCGCATAGACCCGTGGATCGAAACCCGCGGCAGTTGCGCTATCCGGCGCCGGCGCGACGAACGCGATCGTCAGACCCTTGAGCGCGCGCACCAGGCTCGCGCCGACTGGTCCGCCGCCGATGACGGCGAGATCGTAGGTCTGCGGGTTTATAATGCCGTCCCTTGACGTGGCGAATTAGCTCAGCTGGTTAGAGCAGCGGAATCATAATCCGTGTGTCCGGGGTTCGAGTCCCTGATTCGCCACCATTTCCCCATTTCACCGACCGCATGAGAGCGCTGCTCCTCATCCTCGCCTTGTTCGCCGCTAGCGCGGAAGCGCAGCTGCGCACCATTCCGCGCGACGCGCAGCGCGCCGAAATGCGCCATGTGCAGGAAAACGTGGTCGAGCTGAACGGGCAGCGCGCGCAGCTTGCGCCAGGCGCGCAGATCCGCGATGCGTCGAACCGCGTGATCATGCCTACCGCGCTGCCCTCCGGCTCGCTCGTCAAATACCGGCTCGATGCAAGCGGTCACGTGCGCAACGTCTGGATCCTGACGCCGCAGGAAGCCGGGGCACGCTGATGCCCAAGCTTTATCTGCGCACCTTCGGCTGCCAGATGAACGAGTACGACTCGGACAAGATCGCCGACGTGCTGCGCGCGGCGGAAGGCATGGAGCGCGCCGAGCGCCCGGAAGAGGCGGACCTCATCGTCTTCAACACCTGCTCGGTACGCGAGAAGGCGCAGGAGAAAGTGTTCGCCGACCTCGGGCGCGTGCGTCATCTCAAGCGCGCCAAGCCCGCGCTGATGATCGCGGTAGGCGGCTGCGTCGCGAGCCAGGAAGGCGCGGCGATCGTCGAGCGCTCGCCGTTCGTCGACGTGGTGTTCGGGCCGCAGACGCTGCACCGGCTGCCGCAGCTCCTCGAGCGCCGGCGCGCCACGGGCGAGCCGCAGGTCGACATCAGCTTTCCGCTGCTCGAGAAGTTCGACCGCCTGCCCGAGCCGCGCGTCGAGGGCGCGCTCGCCTACGTCTCCAT
>DASXRW010000560.1:0-13368 GCA_036506355.1 Burkholderiales bacterium | reverse complement strand
CTGGCGCCGGCGCAGGCGGTGGCCGCACCAGGCGGCCAGCGTCCGGCTCTCGCCGGCGCGAAACTCCGACAGGAGCAGATTGGAGCGCACCATGATCACGGTGCGCTCGGCCGTGCGGAACGCCTCCACGTTGCTCACGAGGCGCACGGTGCGCGACGGCGGCACCTGCGACCAGGCCTTGCCGGTGCCGAGGCGGTAAATGCGGTCTTCGAGCCGGCGCCGATCGTCGAAGAACACCGTGACCTCGCGGCGCGGGTCGCCCGCATCCGGCGCACCCGGCACCCAGACCACGCAGCGCTCGGCGTAAAGCTCGAGCCACTCCTTGAAGCGCCGCTGGTCGAGCAGCCGCGCCTCGCGCTCGAGCAGCATGCGGCACTGCTCTCGGATCTGCAGGTCGCTGACCTCGAGCTCTACGCGCTGCCAGTCCGTAAAGGCTTGGACGAGATCAGCATAGAACTTGTCGTCGACATAGCTCATCGCTGAAGAACAATATTGGGGCGGGTAGTCATCAGCCGCTTCCATTCCTTCATGTGCTCGCGCATGAAGACTTCGTCGGTCGCGGGCGCCTTGAGGGTGCCGTCGGGCGGCTCGCGCACGCGGCCGGGGATGCCGAGGCCGCGGTGCATGTAGACCCACTCGTCCTCGCAGGCGGCGAGGCCCTTCTGGATCTCCTCGAAGTTGGCGGCGTCGTCGACCTCGCCGAAGTTCGGGAAGCTCTCCTGCGTGCGCATGCGGATGGCGTTCACCGCGCCGGCCATGCCCTGGAGCTCGTCCGCGTCGTCGACGATCGCGGTGGCATACCAGGTGCTGTCGGTCTCGTCGACCGCGAGCGGCTGGAACACCTGGATGTGGTTCCCGAGGATCGAGAGGTTCGGGAAGATGTTGATGTTCACCGGCTCTGAGGCCGCGAGGTCGAGCACGCGCGCGGCCTTGTCGCCGAGTTTGGCTCGGATCATCTTGGCGTAGCTTTCCATCCCCGGCTGGATGCCTTCCAGCTCCCAGAGCGCGCCCGGGCGCTTCTCGACATTCGGGCGCTTGTCCTTGAAGTGATGCCCGCGGCCGAAGTACTGCACGTACATCGGCGCCTCGTCGGGCTTGCCCATGTAGAACGACATGCCTTTCGTCGGATCGGGCTCCTTGCGGTTCTCCATCTCCAGGAGCGAGCGATGCGAGAAGACCACGTGGTAGCCATCCGCGGCGTTGTCGTATGCCAGCTTCCAGTTGCCTTTGAACTTGAGCCGGCTCGCTTCCGTCACTTGCACGCGCCCGCCCGGGTTTCGATCCAGCCATTCATCGATGGGACGCTTCGCGGCGCCCAGGTAGTCCGCGAGCGACGGCGCGTCCGCGTTCAGCGTGCCGAAGATGAAGCCGCGGTAGCTCTCCACGCGCGGCACCTGGGCAAGGTTGAACTTGTTGTCCTTGAAATCGCAGGCATAGCCTTCGGGCCAGGGTACGCCGCGCAGCTTGCCGGAGTTGTAGTAGGTCCAGCCGTGGTACGGGCACTGGAAGGTGGCCGCCGAGCCGCGGCTCTCGCGGCAGATGCGCGCGCCGCGGTGCGTGCAGCGGTTGAAAAGCGCGCGGAGGCGCCCATTCGAATCGCGCAGCACGATGATCGGACGCAGGCCGAGCCTGGAGGTGACGTAGTCGTCGTTGCGCGGGATCTGGCTCTCGTGCGCAAGATAGACCCACACCGCGCCGAAGATGTGCGTCATCTCCAGGTCGAAGATCATCGGATCGGTGTAGATCGTCCGATGCACGCGGTCCTCGTGAACCAGGTTCTCAAAAAAAATCGAAGTATTCATTCTGTTCCCACTCGGTGGGTTCGCTTTCGGCGACGCGGTTCTCGTCCAGCCACTTGCGGTAGCGGCCGAGCTCGTTGCGCTTGAGCTTCAGGTAATAATCGACGAAGACTTCGCCGAACTGGCGGCGGTAGAGCGTGCTCGCCTCGAGCGCATCGAGCGCCTGGCCGAGGCTTGCCGGCAACAGCGGCCGGTCGGCCGTGTAAGGTTCATCGTCGCGTGGTCCCAACTGCAGCTTGCGCTCGATGCCGTCCAGCCCGGCGACGATCTGCGATGCAATATAGAGATAGGGATTGGCCGCCGGCTCGCCCACGCGATTTTCCAGCCGCGTCGCTGGATCGCCCTTTCCGCCGAGCACGCGCACCATGGCGCCACGATGATCAAAACCCCAGCTCGCGCGATCGGGTGCGAGCGAGTTGGGCCGAAAGCGCCGGTAGCCGTTAACCGTCGGCGTGGCAAACACGGTCGACGCCACTGCATGCTCCAGCAGCCCGGCGAGATAGGACTGCCCAATGGGCGATAGCAGGTCGCTGCCCGCAAAGAGATTCTTGCCGGCATCGTCCACCAGCGACTGGTGCAGGTGCCAGCCGCTCGCGTAGTAGCCCTTGAGCGCGGGACGCGCCATGAACGTGGCGAAGCAGCCGAGCCTCCGGCAGACCTGGCGCGTCGCCGTGCGAAAGAGCAGCAGATCGTCCGCGGTGCGCAGCGCACGCTCGGCGGAGAAGGTGCATTCCACCTGGCCCGGCCCCCATTCGTTCTCGAGCGAGCGCAGCGGCAGCCCGAGCGCGGCATAGGTGCGCGCGAGCTCGCCGAGCACCGGTTGCATGATGTCCATGTTGGTTTCGGAGTGGTACGAGTAGCCCGGCTCGATCGGCGCGGTGCGGATCGCGCGGCCGCGCACGCCCGGGATGCCGACATGCTCCTCCGATAGCTGCGCTTCGACCACGCGTGCGAGGTACCACTCGAGCTCGAGCCCGACCATCAGCTCCATCTTCTTCTGCGCAAGCCGCGTCACCTGGCGCCGGAGCAGATGGCGCGACGAAAAATGGAATGGCTTGCCGTCGCGAAAATATTCATCGCAGAGCACCCAGCCGATCCCCGGCGCCCATGGCAGCGTGCGGAACGTTGCTGGATCCGGCACCGCGACCAAGTTGGGCGAGCCGGTCATCTCGTCGAGTCCCATCCCGCCGCCGCGCGTGAAGGACTTGAACACGCGCCCGCCGGCTGAGTCGAGCGTCGTCGTCGCGACGTTGATGTTGTAGCCGTTCTCGAGCGCGTCGAGGAACACCGGAGCCGACACCGCCTTCGCGCGCGAGGCGCCGTGCGGATCGGCCCACGCGACGCGCACCAGCTCGAGCGGCTCGCGCTCCAGGCGCTTCTTCAGCTCGCGCGCCTGCGCGCGCTGCTCGTCAGACCAGAGGGCGTGCTGCTCGATGAACATAGTACGATTCTAAGCGTGCTCAGGCTGGTCGCAGTCGGCAAGCGCTTCGGCGGGCGTACCGTCCTGAACCAGATCTCGCTCGGGGTGCGCGCGGGCGAGTACGTTGCGATCCTCGGCGAGTCGGGGATCGGCAAATCGACGCTGCTCAATGTCATCGCCGGGCTCGAGCCGGTCGATGCGGGCGAGATCCATTTCGGCGAGCACGAGCTCACGCGCATGGACGACGATGCGCTCACGCTCCTGCGGCGTAATCATTACGGCTTCGTGTTCCAGGCGTTTCACGTGCTGCCGCAGTTGAGCGTCGAGCAGAACGTCGGCTTGCCGCTCCTGCTGCGCGGCATCACCGATCCGGCCAGGGTGAAGAGCATCGTCGCGGCCGTCGGTCTTGCAGGACGCGAGCAGAGCTCGCCGCGCGAGCTCTCCGGCGGCGAGCTGCAGCGCGTGGCCATCGCCCGCGCGCTCGTCGGCGAGCCGCAGCTCGTGCTGGCGGATGAGCCGACCGGAAACCTGGATCCAGAGAATGCGCGCCAGGTATTGGCGCTTTTCCGGAACCAGGCGAAGGAAAGAGGCGCTGCAGCCATCCTCGCCACGCACTCCGAGCAGGCGGCGGCGGGTTGCGACCGGCGTTACCGCCTCAGCGCGCAGGGACTCGAACCGGTCAACTAGGCGACGCGATTCAGCAGTGCCCGGCCGTCGGCGAGCCGCCGCACGTTCTCCATCGCCGCTGTAATGCTGCGCTCCAGCGTCTCCTGCGTGAGCCAGGCGAGGTGCGGCGCGCAGACGACGTTGGGCAACGCGAGCAGCGGATGATCGGCACGCAGCGGCTCCTCGGCGAAAACGTCGAGCCCCGTCGCCGCCAGATGGCCGCTGCGCAACGCTTCCAGCAGAGCAGCCTCGTCCACCAGACCGCCGCGCGCCGTATTGACGAGGATCGCGCCACGCTTCATGCGGCGCGGGTCCACGCACCGCTCGGTCTCGGACGTGAGAGGCAAATGCAGCGAAACGATGTCGCTCGTGGCAAGCACCGTGGCGAAATCGGCGTTGCTCGCCGAGCGCGACCAGTAGAGCACCTTCGCGCCCATCGCTTCGAGGATGGGCGCGAGAAGCCGCGGCACGGCGCCGTAGCCGAGCAGGCCCACGGTGCGGCCGCCGAGCTCGCCGAAGTTGTCCTGCAATTTCCAGGCGTCAAGCCAGCGGCCGGCATGGACCGCGTGCGCGAGTTCGGGGAGCCGGCGCAGGCAGGCGAGCATCAGGAGCAGCGTCATCTCGGCGACCGCACGGCTATTGGTGCCCGGAAGATTGCACACGGCGATGCCGCGGCGCTTGGCCGCCTCGACGTCGATTGTGTTCACGCCGCTGCCGATCTTCTGGATCAGCTTGAGCTTCGGCGCGGCGCCGATCACTTCCGCGGTGACCGGCTTCAGCACATGCCACAGGATCTCGACCTCCGGCAAGAGCCGCTGCAACGCTGAGGCATCGCTTTCGGGGCAAAGCTCTACGCCCAGCGCGCGGACCTTCTCGGCCAACGCATGACTCCCGTCGAAGTGGAAAACGACTTTCAAATGAGAAAAATAGGGTCCGTCCCTATTTTCGGAAGAGTTTGCGGGCGGGGAAGGGCAGCGCCTTGGCGCCGAGCGCCTCCTCGATGCGCAGGCCTTCGTTCCATTTCGCCATGCGCTCGGAGCGAGAGAAGCTGCCGACTTTCAGCTGGCCGACGCCCCAGCCCACGGCCAGATGAACAATTGAAACGTCTTCGGATTCGCCTGAGCGCGCGGAGACGATGGCGCGGTAACCAGCCTCGCGCGCGGCATTCCAGCAGGCGAGGGTCTCGGTGAGCGTGCCGACCTGGTTCGGCTTGAGGAGCACGGTGTTGCATGCGCCCTCGGCGTTCTTGACGCGCTCTGCGGAGGTGACGAAGAAATCGTCGCCGACGATCTGCAGCTTGTCGCCGGCGGCCTTGGTGAAGGCCTGCATCGCCGCAGCATCGTGCTCGGCGAAGGGATCCTCGATCGAGACGATCGGATAGCGCTCGAGCCAGCGCAGCAGCATGGCGTGGAGCTGCTCGGCGGTGAGGCTGCGGTTCTCGAGCGCGAGCTGATAGCTCCCGGCGCGGTAGAGCTGGGTGGCGGCGATGTCGAGCGCGATGCCGGCATCGACGCCCGGCTCGAGGCCCGCGTCGGCGATCGCCCCCACCAGCTCGGCGAGCGCTTCCTCGTTGGTCTTGAACGTCGGCCAGTACCCGCCCTCGTCGGCGACGCCTTGCAGCTGGCCGCGCTTCGCGAGGCGGGCGCCGGCTGCGGCATAGATCTGCGCGGTCCAGTCGAGCGCTTCGGCGAAGCTGCCCGCGCCGGTGCAGATCACCATGTAGTCCTGCACATCCACGCGACCGCGCGCGTGCGCACCGCCGCCATAGATCTGGATCTGCGGCACAGGCAGCGCCACGCGCTTGTCGCCGGCCAGCTTTCTCCACAGTGGAACCTTCTGGGCGGCAGCGTCCGCGTGAGCACAGGCCAGCGAAACGGCGACCATGGCATTGGCGCCGAGCCGGCTCTTGTCGGAGGTGCCGTCGAGCTCGATCAGGCGCTCGTCGATCGCTTTCTGGTCGGACACGCTCAGGGCGCGCAAGGCGTCGCGGATGAGCGTGTTGACGTTCTTGACGGCGAGCGGCACGTCGAGCGTCTTCGCTTCGCCGGAGCCGGTCGAGGCGCCGGCCGGCGCGATGGCGCGACCCGCAGCGAGCGGGGTGCTGCCGCGGCCGACGATAACCTCGGCCTCGACCGTCGGCCGGCCGCGCGAGTCCCAGACACGCCGGCCCTTTATGTCGAGGATTCTTGCCATGCTCTTCCCAGACCGGCGAGCGTGCGCTCGCCCGCCGCCAGTAATTTGCGCGCGGCCTGGCGCACCAGCGCTTGTCCGGCTTGATCCAGGTATTCGACCGGCGATTTGCCGTCGACGCGGCCGAGAAGCAGGCCGGGCAGCAAGGTCGCGGCGCGCTCTTCTACCGCGCTGGAGGGTTCCCAAGTCACGGCGCGCAGATACGCGGAGGAGAGCGCCTCGAAGCACTGCACGTACCCGGCTCGCGCGCCTGGGACCCAAACGGATTTGAGAAACAGGTGGTTGAGGCAGAACGCGAGATCGAAGGCCGGGTCGCCGTACCAGGCGCACTCGGCGTCCAGGAATACCGGCCCGTGCCCGGCGACGAGGATGTTCTTCGGGCTGACGTCGCCGTGCACCAGGCAGTGTTTGGAAGCGGCGGTGCGCTGCGCGAGGCGCTGCAGGGTGCTAGCGAGATCGGGATGCTTGGCGGCGGTCGCCACGAGATAGGGCTCGAGGCGGATGGCATAGAAGATCGCATCGGTGGGGAAGCTCGCCGCCACATCGGATTTGCCGGCAGTTGCGCCGTGGATGGCCGCCAGGGAAGCGCCCACCTTGGTGGCGAAGGTCGCATCGGCGCGTCCATCGCGCAGCAGATTTTTCCAGACCGGATAGTCGAGAAACTCCATCGCGAACAGTCCCGCCGCGTCGTCCCAGGCGAGCACGCGCGGCGCGGCGCCGGGCACGGCATGCCCGGCGGTCTGCATCCATTGGCGCTCGTAGCGGTTGCGCTCGATGGGCGCTTCCCAGACCTGCGCCACGCGCAGGCGCGGCAGGGCGCGCTTCACGCAGATCGAGGCGCCCGGCAGCTCGACGCGCCAGATGTCGGATGACACGCCACCGGACAGCGGCTGCATGCGAAGAGGAGTTCCAAGGCCGGCATGCCGCAGGAAATCGCCGACGAGCGCCTCGCTCATGCGGGCCGCAGCCGCCGCAGGTTGTAGCGCAGCCATAGTCCGAGCAGCGCGAAGCCCAGCCCGAAGACGGCGATGGTCGGCGCGTAGCCGATGAACACCACCGCCGCGCCGGCAGCGGCGGCGCCCAGGGCCTGCCCTGCGCCCCACGCCGATGCGTACAACGCGACCGCCGAGGCGCGCGAGTCCGGGGCAACCTCGGTCGCCTTGGTCTGCACGGTGTTATGGACCAGGTAGAAGGCGATGCCCAGGCTGATCGTGCAGGGCACCGTATACATCCAATCGGCGCTCAGCACGATGGCCGCGAGGGCGATGAAACCAAGCGCTCCGCCGGCGACCACGAGGCCGCGCTCGCCGAGCACGCGCAGTATCCACGGCACCATCGCGGAATACATCAGGCCGCCGACGCCATACCCGGCGAGAAGCAGCCCGATCACGGTGAAGCTGAGATCGAAGCGCACGCGGAAGAACGCGCCGAGGAAGACATAGGCGCCGAAGAAGAAGAAGGTTTCCGCCACGCCGATCGCTACGAGCCAGCGCACCGCCGAACGTCTCAGCAGCTCGGCATGGATCGCGATCGGCTGGAAGCGGCCCGGCCCGAGCGGCGGCCAGTCGCGCCGGGTGCGGATGAACATCACGGCGGAACCGACGAGGAACACGGCGCCGAGCACGACGAAGGAGCTGCGCCATCCCGCCCAGTCGGTAAAGACGCCGCCGAAGAGCGGCCCGAGCGTCTGGCCGAAAATCGAGCCGGCAATGAAGCGTGCCACCGTCGCCTGGCGATCTTCCATCGGCACCACGTCGCCGATATAAGCCATGCCGAGCGCGACCGGGGCGGAAGCGAAGATCGCCATCAGGAAGCGCCCCGCCGCGAGCGAGCTCACGTCCCAGGCCGCGGCGCAGCCGAGCGAGGCGGCGCCCGCGAGCGCGGTGCCGATGGTCACCACGCGCAGCTTGCCGAAGCGGTCGCCGAGCGGACCCTGCAGCAGCACCGCCGCCGCATAAGCGATGCCGAACGCGGTGACGATGAACGAGGCGGCCGAGACGCTGGTGGCGAAGTCCCCGGCGAGCTGCGGCAGCATCGGCTCGACGCAGCGCAGCGAGATCCCCGAGTTGAATGCCGCCAGCGCGAGAAGCAGGATCGCCTCCCGCGGGCTCGCTTGGCTAGGGCGCAAGCCGCTCGATGCTCCAGGAACCGTCCACAGCCTCGCCTTTGCGCGTGTAGCGCAGGCGGTCGTGCAGCCGGTCGGCGCGGCCCTGCCAGAACTCGATCTCGCGCGGCGCGATGCGATAGCCGCCCCAGTGCGCCGGTCGCGGGGGCGCATCGCCATAGCGCTGGCGTACTTCTTCCATCGCCCGCTCGAGTGTTCCACGGTCAGGAACGCGCTCGCTCTGCGGCGACGCCCACGCGGAATGACGCGCGCCGAGCGGGCGGCTGGCGAAATAGGCGTCCGAGTCTCGAGCGTCGACCCGCTCGACCGTGCCGTCGATGCGCACCTGGCGCTCCAGGTCCGACCACATGAAGACCAGGCAGGCGGCGCCGCGTGCTTCGAGCTCGCGCGCCTTGCGGCTGCGGTAATTCGTATAGAAGACGAAGCCGCCGCCCTCTATGCCTTTCAAGAGCACCACCCGGGCGCTGGGTGCACCATCGGCGCCCACGGTGGCGAGCGTCATCGCGTTGGGCAGCGGCAGCCGCGCGCGCAGGGCATCGTCGAACCAGCGCTCGAATTGCCGCAGCGGATCGCGCTCGGCTCGAGCTTCCGAGAGGCCGGCGCGCATGTATTCCTGGCGCAGATCGGCGATGTTCATAACGCGATTTTAAGGTGCGAAATACAACGGCCGAGGGAAATCGCCGCGTTTTCCCTCTGAAAGTCGTTGACACGCCCTCTGGGATTCGGCATCTTCTCGTCCACCGCTGTAGGCAAGCGGGGGATTCCGGGATCGAATCGATCGAACAAATCAGCGAACGTTCAGAGGAGAAACTAGATGGCGAAGAAGAAAGCGAAGAAGGCGGGTGGAAAGAAGCGCAAGCCGAATGCCGCCTTCATGAAGCCGATGACCCCGACCGGCCCGCTCGCGGCGGTGGTGGGTTCCGGCGGCATGCCGCGCACCGAGGTGACGAAGAAGATCTGGGCCTACATCAAGCGCAACGGCCTGCAGGACAAGAAAAACAAGCGCATGATCAACGCCGATGAGAAGCTCAAGCCGGTATTCGCCGGCAAGGGCCAGGTCTCGATGTTCGAGATGACCAAACTGGTCAGCAAGCACCTGAAATAACGGTTACAGCGGGAGGAGAGAGAAAGGCCGGGCTAGCCCGGCCTTTTTCTTTTGGGCCGGCCTTTTCATTTGGGGTGGTAGGACGTGACGCGGTCCACTTCGTTCTTCGAGCCGAGGATCACCGCCACTCTCTGGTGCAGCCCCTTCGGCTGGATGTCGAGGATGCGGCTCGCGCCGTCGGTCGCCGCGCCGCCGGCCTGCTCGACGATGAGCGCCATCGGGTTCGCCTCGTACATGAGGCGCAGGCGCCCTTCCTTCTGCTTCGAATCGCGCGGATACATGAAGATGCCGCCGCGCGTCAGCGTGCGGAACACGTCGGCGACCATCGAGGCCACCCAGCGCATGTTGAAGTCCTTGCCGCGCGGGCCGTCCTTGCCCGCCAGGCACTCGTCGATATAGCGCTTCACCGGCGGCTCCCAGCGGCGCATGTTCGAGGTGTTGATGGCGAACTCCGCCGTGTCGGCCGGGATCTTGATCTCGGGGTGCGTCTGCACGAAGGTGTAGGTCTCGCGGTCGAGCGTGAAGCCGTGCACGCCGTCGCCCACGGTGAGCACGAACACGGTGGTCGGCCCATAGACGGCGAAACCGGCCGCCACCTGCCGGTTGCCGGGCTGCAGAAAGGCCGCCTCCTCGGGCTCGCAGTATTTGCCTTCCGGCGTCTTCGGGCAGCGCAGCACCGAGAAGATGGTGCCCACCGAGATGTTGACGTCGATGTTCGAGGAACCATCGAGCGGATCGATCAGCAGGAGATACTCGCCGCGCTTATAGGGCTCGGTGATCGGCACCGGGCGCTCCACCTCCTCGGAGGCGAAGGCGGCGAGGTTGCCGCCCCAGACGTTGGCCTCGAGCAGGATCTCGTTGGAGAGCACGTCGAGCTTCTTCTGTGCCTCGCCCTGCGCGTTGTCGGTGCCGGCGCCGCCCAGGCCGTCGGCGAGCGCGCCCTTGTTGACGCGCGTGCTGATCGCCTTGCAGGCGCGCGCGATGGTCTCGAGCAGGAGCCGCAGATCCGCGTTGATCAGGTTCTCTTGCTGCCGGCCGACGAGGTACTGCGTGAGAGTGACGCGCCGCATCGGCGCCGATTCTACCGCCCGGCCGATTCTTTGGCCCACACGCGGCGGCGCTCGGTGGTCGTTGTTTCGAGCAGCGTGAGGAGCTTGTCCTCCGCCACCGGCGGGCTGCAGTAATAGCCCTGGTAGGCAAGGCAGCCCTCGCGCCGCAGGAACTCGAGCTGCTCGCCGGTCTCGACCCCTTCGGCCGTGACATCCATGCGCAGGCTGTGCGCCATCGCCAGCACCGCGCGCGCGATCGCCACGTCGTCCTCATGATCGGGCAGGTCGCGCACGAAGCTGCGATCGAGCTTGACCGTGGTAATGGGGAAGCGCTTCAGGTAACCCAACGAGGAGTAGCCGGTGCCGAAGTCGTCCATCGAGAGCCGCGTACCGAGCGCGCGCAGCTTGCGCATGATCTGCGCCGCGGCCTCAGGCTCGTGCATCACCATGCTCTCGGTGATCTCGAGCTCGAGCAGCGCCGGCTCGAGGCCGGACTCGCGCAGCGCGTCCTCGACGGTCGCGAACAGGCCCGGGTCCGAGAACTGGCGCGCCGAAAGATTCACGGCGATGCTGTAGCGGCCGTAGCTCGACATCCAGGCGGCGGCGCGCGCGCAGGCCTCCTTCAGCACCCAGCGTCCGATCGGCACGATCGCGCCGCTCTCCTCGGCGAGATCGATGAAGCGGTCGGGCGCGAGCAGGCCGAGGCGCGGGTGCTGCCAGCGCAGCAGCGCCTCGGCGCCGCGGATGCCGCCGTCGGCGACCGAGACCTTCGGCTGGTAGAGCACGCGCAGCTCGCCGCGCTCCACCGCGCGGTGCAGGTCGGCCTCGAGCGCGAGGCGCTCCTCGGCGTGCTCGCTCATCTGGCGGGTATAGAAGCTGTAGCAATTGCGGCCCTGCGCCTTGGCGCGGTACATGGCGATGTCGGCGTTGCGCATCAGCGTCTGGGCGTCGCGCCCGTCCTCGGGCATCGCCGCCACGCCGATGCTCACCGACAGGGCGAGCTCGCGCCGCGCGAGTTCGAGCGGCTGCGCGACGGCCTCGATGATCTTCTGCGCCACCTCGTGCAGCGCGAGCGGCGCCGGCACGCTTTCGATCAACGCGACGAACTCGTCGCCACCCAGGCGCGCCACGATGTCGCTCTCGCGCACGCAGCCGGCGATGCGCGCGCCGATCTTGCGCAGCGCCTCGTCGCCCACCGCGTGCCCCAGGCTGTCGTTGATCAGCTTGAAGCGGTCGAGGTCGATGAAGAGCAGCGCGAGGCTGCGCTCGTGCCGCTCGGCCTGCGCCAGCGCATGGCCGAGGCTCTCGGTGAAGAAGGCGCGGTTGTAGAGCCCGGTCACCTCGTCGCGCGTCGCCATGGCCTGGATCGTGCCGATCGCATCCTGCAGCTCCTGCTTGCGCTCGCGCAGGCGATCGCGCAGCTCGCGAATCCGACCGCCGATCACCGAGAACCAGGGCAGCGAGAGCGCGAGCAGCGCCCAGTTGAACCACTCCTGCTGCACGTTCTGGATCGACTCCGGGCGCCAGCGCATCAGCAGGTTGATCACCAGGCCGTACGCGGCGAGCGTGTACAGCGCCACCATCATGAGCTCGCGGGTGCTCAGCCTGAAAATGCCGAACAGGAAAACGAGAAAACAAAGGCCGAGCGAGATGCCGCGGCCCACGTCGACGTGATAGAGGCCGAGCATCAGCAGGCTGATGCCGAGATAGACCTGCAGCTTGGTGAGGCTCGGATCGGCAAAGCGCAGGTTGTAGCCGCTGCGGAAGAGGGCAAAGAGCGCGGCGTTCGCCGCGATGCAGGCGATCGCGATCGTGACCGCCGCTGCGGTGTGGATGAAGCCGAGCGCATCCGCCGCGGCAAGCAGCGCAAGCGCCAGGCTGTAGCTGTAGACGCCGAGCGTGTACCGGTGGAGCCGGATCGCTTGTTTTTCTACGGTCCTTGCCGAGTGTTGCTCCATGCTTCTCCTCTGGCCGAGGATTCTACGGGCCGGGAAGAAACGCGAAAATTCTGACGGCGGCCTGACGCCTTTTTACGCGTGGTTATGTGCGCTTTTTGGCAAACCACGCGCCGCCGAGGAGCAGCGCCGCGATCAGCGCGAACACCGGCGTCATGCCGAGCGCCGCGGAGATCGCGCCCGAGGCGAGCGGGATGAAGGTCTGGCTGCCGTTCATCATCGTTGTGCGGATGCCGACGGCTTCGCCCTGCCGGCCCGGAGGCGACGCTTCGTAGAGCAGCGCCATGATCACCGGCTGCGAGGCGCCGAGGCCGAGGCCGAGCATGAACGAGAGCGCCATCAGGAGCGGCACGCTGTGCACGAACGGGAACAGCGCGTACGCAGCCGCGGCAAGCGCCATTGCGGAGGAAATGAGCACCCAGTGGCGAATTCGCTGCACCAGCACGGTGAGCAGGGCGCGCACCACGAAGGTGGCGAGCGCGAAGGTCGCCATGATGACGCCGATCGTGCCGGCGGCGAGGCCGATGCGCGAGCCATAGAGCGGCATGAGGAAGCCGTAGATGTCCCATCCCATGTTGAGCAATCCGCTCACGATCAAGGTGTAGCGCAGTGCGGGCACGCGCAGGAGGTCGAGGACACCGTGGCGCTCACGCGGCACGCGCTCGGGCCGCGGCAGCGGGCGCTCGCGCCGCGCGAGCATGACGAGCGCGACTACCGGGAAAACCGCCAGGGCAAGCATCGCGCCGGCATGGCCGAAGCCCTCGATCGCGTAGCCGGCAACCAGCGGCCCGATGGAATTGGAGATCGAAAAGCCGAGCGAGAGCCATGAAAAGGTCACGGCGCGCTGCTCCGGTGTGGCATGCGCGCCGAACACACTGTTCATGGCGATGTGCAGGAACATGAACGACGTGCCGAGCAGCGGGCTCGAGATATAGAGCACCGTCACCGACGGGAAAAGGAAAGGCAGCGCCGCCGCGCAGGCGAGCGTCGCGAGGCCGATCATCACCGGCCGGCGCGGCCCGAGCCGATCGATGATGCGTCCGGCAGTGACCGACAACA
>DASXRW010000559.1:0-2481 GCA_036506355.1 Burkholderiales bacterium | reverse complement strand
GCACGCCACAAGGCGCTGCCGCCCATGTACTCGCCAAGACGCGGGCGCGCTTCGAATGGGACCGCGCCCTTAAGCAGCACGGGCAAGACGCGCCGCCGTCCCGGCCCATACTGCAGGGCGCGGCGCTTATCGTCTTCACCTCCGGCTCGTCCGGTCTGCCCAAAGGTGCGGTGCTCTCCCACCGGGCCTTTGCGGGCAAGCTCGCCGCGATCCAGAGCCTGCTCGGCTTCGCTGACGGCGAGCGCACTCTGCTCGTACTGAACATCACCTTCAGCTTCGGCATCTGGGTGGCGCTGCTCACGCTGCTGCACGGTGGCGTGCTCCTCCCGCGCGAGAAGTTCACTGCCGCCGCGTTCCTGCGCGATCTGGCCGAGCAGCGTGCGACGCGCGTGGCAGTCGTACCGACGATGATGCGCAGTCTGATCCTCGATGTGCCGGCAGAGCGCCTCGAGTCCGAGGGGCGCACGCTCGCGGCGGCGGGGTCGCTGCGCCAGGTGCTGATCGGCGGCGAGACGCTCGGCAAGGGCCTTGCGCAGACGCTGCGGTCGCTCTTTGCTCCTGCCCAACTTATCGACATCTATGGCCTCACCGAGACCTCGACCTGCGATTTCTTCCTCATGCCTGCCGACGCCGAACGCTATGCCGGCTGCATCGGCCGGCCATCGCCCGGCGTGCGCTATCGCATCGTCGGCGACGATGGCCAGGCGCTCGCGCCTGGCGAGATCGGCGAGCTGCTGATCGCGAGCCCGTTCCTCATGAGCGGCTACCTGGACGAGCCGACGCTGGAGCCGATCCGCCAAGGGTGGCTCGCGACCGGCGACCTCGCCCGCGAGCGCGAACCGGGCGTAGTGGAGATCGCCGGGCGCAAGAAGGAGCTCATCTATCGCGGCGGCAACAAGGTGGCGCCGCAGGAGATCGAATTCGCCTGCAGCGCGCATCCCAAGGTCGCCGCCGCGCTCGCCGTCGGGCGACCCGACGCGCGCCTCGGCCAGCGTATCCACGCCCTGATCGTGCCGCGCGAGCCTGGCCTCGCCGCCGCGGAGCTGCGCGCCTTCCTGGGCGAGCGCCTCGAGAGATACAAGCAGCCTGACGTGCTTTACTTCGCCACGGAGCTGCCGGCAGGACGCACCGGAAAGGCGGATCGCGCGCGCTTCGCGGCCATGCTCGAGCGCGGCGAGCTCGAGCCTGCCTTGGAAAGCGCCCCCGCATGACCACGTACCAAACGATTCGGGTCGAACGCGAAGGAGCGGTTGCGCACCTGCAGCTCAACCGTCCCGAGCGCATCAATGCCCTCGGCAAGGCGATGCTGGAAGAGATCCACGCAGCGCTCGACGAGCTCGAAGCCGATGCCGAGGTGCGCGCGATCGTCCTCTCGGGTGCCGGCCGCGGCTTTTCGTCGGGCTTCGACCTGAAGGAGCAGATGGCGCGCCGGCCCGAGGGCGCGGCCCAGTGGCGCGAGATCCTGGAGCTCGATTTCTCCACCACGATGCGCTTCTGGGATTCGCCGAAACCCACGATCGCCGCCATCCACGGCCCCTGCATGGCGGGAGCGTTTGAAATGGCGCTCGCCTGCGATATCTCGGTGTGCTCGCGCGACGCCGTATTCGGCGAGCCCGAGCTCAAGTTCGGCGCCGGCATCGTCACGCTGCTCCTGCCATGGATGGTCGGCCCGAAGGCGGCGAAAGACCTGTTGCTCACCGGCCATGACACGCTCGGCGCCGAGCGCGCGCTCGCTCTGGGCATCGTGAGCCGCGTCGTGCCCCAAGGCGAGCACCTCACGGCGGCGCTCGCCATCGCGAAGCATATTGCGGTCATCGATCCCGACCTCGTGCGCGACACGAAGAAGGCGCTCAACCGCACTTACGAGATCCAGGGAATGCGCGCCGCGCTCGCCGCGGCGCTCGACATCGATCACGCGATCGAGTCGCATGGCTCGCCCGACAAGCGCCGCTTCATGGACCTCGCGCGCGAGCAGGGGCTGAAGGCCGCGCTTGCCTGGCGCGAGGCGCGCTTCAAGCCGTGACCGACGAGCAGTTGATGCGTCGCGCGCTCGAGCTGGCGCGGCGGGCGCAGGAGGAAGGCGAGGTGCCGATCGGCGCGGTCGTCGTCCTCGAGGAGAAAATCGTCGGTGAGGGCTGGAACCGCCCCATCGCCGCGTCCGACGCGACAGCGCACGCGGAGATCCAGGCGATGCGCTCTGCTGGTCTTGCCCTCAAGAATTACCGGCTGACCGGCGCAACGCTCTACGTCACGCTCGAACCCTGCGACATGTGCGTCGGCGCCATGTTCCACGCGCGCATTGCGAGGGTGGTCTACGGGGCGAAGGATCCCAAGAAGCTGGTGCTCAAGAACCAGGTGAAGCTCGAAGGCGGGCTGTTGGCCGACGAGTGCGGCGCGGTCCTCAGCCGCTTCTTCGCCGCCCGCCGATGAAGATCCGCATCGATGCGGCAAAGCAGGAGCTCGCGCTTCTGGATGGTGCAC
>DASXRW010000558.1:0-6619 GCA_036506355.1 Burkholderiales bacterium | reverse complement strand
AGGCGGCCGTCGAGCCGCGCGATCTCACGCGCCGCCTGAATGCCGGTCTTCGCCGGCATGCGGATGTCCAGGAATACGACTTCGGGACGATGCTCTTCGACCTGCGCGACCGCTTCCAGCCCGTTCTTCGCTTCCGCCACGATCTCGAGCTCGGGCCAGAGCTCTTCCAAGCGCGCGCGCAGCTGCTCGCGCATTAACGGTTCGTCGTCGGCAATTACCGCACGGGTCATGTCACCCTGTAGGGTACGACGAGGGTCACGCGCGTGCCACTCGGCGAGTTCTGGGCGATGCGCAGCTCGGCCGCGTCGCCGTAGATCAGCTTCAAGCGCTCGCGGATGTTGCTGAGCCCGGTGCCGGTTCCCGCGGTTGCCGCCTGCGCAAATCCCACACCGGTGTCGGCGACCGTGACGGCGAGCTTGCCGTGGACCACTTCCGCGCTCACGGTGATGGAGCCGCCCTCGGCCTTGGGCTCGAGGCCGTGCTTGATCGCGTTCTCGACCAGCGACTGCAGCATCATCGGCGGAAAGTCGGCCGAGTAGAGGCCTTCGGTGACCGTGACCTGCGGTTGCAGGCGGTCCTCCATGCGCACCTTGAGGATCTCGAGGTAGGGGCGCACCACTTCCAGCTCGCGCCCGAGGTTGGTCGCCTTCTCGCGCATCGCCGGCATCGAGGCGCGCAGCAGCGCGATCAGGTTCTTCTGCATGCGGCTTGCGCGCGGCGGATCAACCTCGATCAGGTGGTCGATGCTCGCGAGCGTGTTGAAGAGGAAATGCGGCTCGACCTGCGCCTGCATCGCCGCCATCCGCGCTTCCACCACCTGGCGCTTGAGGCTTTCCTCTGTGGCCACTTCCTGCGCCTCGGCGGCCTTCGCCTCGGCCTTCACCCGGCCGGCGTAGGCGATCTTGATCGCCGCCGACAGCATGATGAAGAGGAACGCGACTTGCGGCAGGTAGTTGCCGAGGCGGATGTGCACCACCTGCTCCTGCTCGCCCATCTGGGAGATCGTATCCATGACCTCGCGGCGGATTTCCGCCGCGAGCGCCTGCGGCGCAAGTTCCTGCTTGAGCTCCCGCCGCACCTCTTCCGCGTCCCGCCGGGCCTCTTCGGCAGCCTCGCGCCGGGCTTCGGCGATCTCGCGGCGCAGCGGCTCGACCACCTCGCGGCGGAGGTCGTCTCCCAGCGAGCTCGGCGCAGCGGGCGGCTTCGGCGGCGTCTGGGTCGAGCCCTCCGGGCCTCCTCGCATCTGCACGCCTTGTTCATTGATGATGATCTCGCGCGCCGGCTTGCCCGAGGCCGCATCCGCCTTGCGCTTGATCTTGATTCCCTTTTCGTCGATGGTGATTTCCGGCGCTTGCGAACCCTTGCGCCTGGGCTTGATCCGTACGCCCTGGTCATCGACCGTGATGTCGACGTTGCGGCTTGCCGGCTTGCGCGTCGTCTTGGTCGCGATATCCCAGCTGAACGGCGGGATGCTGGAGAGCACGCCCGCCACGATCAGCAGCACGAGCGACAGGACGAAGAAGCGTTTCCAGGTGATCGAGACGAGCCACTCGGCGTAGCGGCGGTACAGGCGCGCGATGCCGGCGCCGAACTGCTTAGCGGTGATGATCAGCGACACGCTCGCGTTTTGCGACGATCACGATTTGCGGGATCTCGACGCCCTCTGCGGCCGGCATCGGCTCCTCGGCGGCGGGGCGCTGCATCGCGTACCCGACGGTGATGGCGCCGGCGGCGAGGGCAAGAATCAGAACCAGGTTTTTCGCGCTCATGGGGTGTCTCCCGGGTATCAATGGGCGCGACTGTAGAGAGCTGAAAAGCCTGCCGCGAGCGGCTTGCGACGAACTGCAGCAGGGCGGCGCCAGCTGCAGATGGGAGGGATGAACGGCGCGGCACTAGCCGCGCCGTTCGAGGAATTCAGAGAGCGCCTTGCAGGTATGGCCGCGGCCGGAACCGGCCTTTTCCGGCGGGCCCTGGAACACGATGCGGCCGCCGCCGTCCCCGCCCTCGGGGCCGAGGTCGATGATCCAGTCGGCTTCCGCGATCACGTCGAGATTGTGCTCGATCACGAGCACCGTATGCCCGGCGTCGACCAGGCGGTGCAGCACGTGGATCAGCTTCTCGACATCGGCCATGTGCAGGCCGACGGTGGGCTCGTCCAGCACATACAGGGTTTTGGGAAAGCTCGACTTCGAGAGCTCGCTCACCAGCTTGATGCGCTGCGCCTCGCCGCCGGAGAGCGTGGGGCTCTGCTGGCCGAGCGTGAGATAACCGAGGCCGACGTCCTGCAGGAGCTTGAGGCAGCGCTCGATCGACGGATGCGCGGCGAAGAATTCCAGCGCTTCGTCGACATTCATCGCCAGCACCTCGCCCACGCTCTTGCCGCGCAGCTTCACCGTCAGCGTATCGGCGTTGAAGCGCGCGCCGCCGCAGGCCTCGCAGGTCACGCGCACATCCGGCAGGAAGGACATCGCGATCTTCTTCAGCCCCTGGCCCTCGCATTCGTCGCAGCGGCCGCCGCTCGTGTTGAACGAGAAGCGGCTCGCGGTCCAGCCGCGCACCCGGGCTTCCGTCGTATCCGCAAACAACCGGCGTATCTGGTCCCAGAACCCGACGTAGGTGGCCGGGCAGGAGCGCGGCGTCTTGCCGATCGGCGTCTGGTCGACCTCGAGCACACGCTCGAGGTGCTTCTGGCCCTTGATCGCCTTGCAGCCGATGGCGGCCTTCTCCACCAGCGATTCGTAGAGCACATCGCGGGCGAGCGTGGATTTGCCCGAGCCCGACACGCCGGTCACCGCGACCAGCCTTGCCAATGGGACGCTCACGTCCAGGCTCTTGAGGTTGTGCAGCCGCGCCTTCTGGATCTCGAGGCACGGCGTCTTGCCGTTGCGCCGCGGATGCAGCGGATGGCGCAGCGGCTCGCGCAGGAAGCGCCCGGTGACCGAGTCGGGCTGGTTCACCAGATCGTCGGCATGGCCTTGCGCGATGACGCGCCCGCCGAGCTTGCCGGCGCCGGGGCCGAGGTCGATCACGTGCTGCGCGCGGCGGATCGTGTCCTCGTCGTGCTCGACCACCACCAATGAGTTGCCCTTCGCTTCCAATTTCTCGAGGACGTCCAGCAGGATCTTGTTGTCGCGGTGGTGCAGCCCGATGGTCGGCTCGTCGAGGATGTAGCACACGCCGCGCAGGTTCGAGCCGAGCTGCGCCGCGAGCCGGATGCGCTGCGCCTCGCCGCCCGAGAGCGTCGGCGCCGAGCGGTCGAGCGTCAGATAGCCGAGCCCGACTTCGCCGAGGAAGCTCAAGCGCGAGCGCAGCTCGGCGACCAGGTCGCGCGCGATCTCGCGCTCGCGGCCCGCCAGCTCGAGCTCGGCGAAACGCTTCTCCAGCATCGAAACCGGCAGGCGCCCATAGTCGGCGATGTTCTTGCCCTGCCAGAGCACGGCCAGCGCCTCGGGATTGAGTCGTTTGCCCTCGCACTCGGGGCATTGCTCATCGAGCTCGAGCCACTCGATCCACGAATCGAGCACGTTGTCCTCGGCGCCGGTCTTCGAGCGCTCCTCGTCCCATTCCACCTCTTCAATCGACAGTCCGGTGCCATAACAGGCCGCGCACCAGCCATGCTTGGAGTTATAGGAGAACAGGCGCGGATCCAGCTCCGGGAAGCTGCGGCCGCAGGAGCGGCACGCACGCTTGGTCGAGAACACCTGCACTTCCTTCTCCAGCACGTGCAGCACACCCTTGCCCAGCTCTAGCGCGGTGCGCAGCGCATTGCGCAGGGCTGGCTCCGCCTTCGTCTCCACCTTGAGGGTGAGGACGGGCAGCTCGATCGTGTGCTCCTTGAAGCGATCGATGCGCGGGAACGGCCGCACCGGCAAGAGCTTGCCGTCGACGCGCAGGTGCCAGTAGCCCTTGCCGGCGGCCCATTTCGCGAGGTCGGTATAGACGCCTTTGCGGTTCAGCACCAGCGGCGCCAGCAAAGTTATCGTCTTCCCGCGGTACTCGCGCATCAGCCTGGCCGCGATCACCTCTTCGCTCTGCGGCTCGATCGGGATCTCGCACTGCGGGCAGTACTGCGTGCCGAGCTTGACGAACAGCAGCCGCAGGAAGTGATGCACCTCGGTGAGCGTGCCCACCGTCGACTTGCGCCCGCCGCGGCTGGTGCGCTGCTCGATCGCGACTGTCGGCGGAATGCCGAAGATCGCATCCACGTCCGGCCGCGAGGCCGCCTGCACGAACTGGCGCGCATAGGCGTTCAGCGACTCGAGATAGCGCCGCTGCCCCTCGTTGAACAGGATGTCGAAGGCGAGCGTCGACTTCCCCGAGCCCGACACGCCGGTGATGACCGTGAACCGCCCGCGCGGGATCTCGACGTCGATATTCTTCAGGTTGTGCTCGCGCGCGTTGTGGATGCGGATCATGTTGCCGAGATAACGCCCGGCCGGTTCCTGCACAGAAGAAATAGGGACTGTCCCTATTTTTTCCTGGTACTCCCGGAGCGCCTGACCCGTATGGGACGTCGCATGCGCCATCACTTGCGCGGGCGTGCCTTCGCAGACGAGGTATCCCCCGGCATCGCCGCCCTCAGGTCCGAGATCGAGGATCCAGTCGGCCGAGCGCATGACGTCGAGGTTGTGCTCGATGACGACAACCGAGTGGCCCGCATCGAGCAGCTGGCGGAACGCGCGCAGCAACTTCGCCACGTCGTCGAAGTGCAGACCGGTGGTGGGCTCGTCGAAGAGGAACAGCTTCGGGTCCGATGCGACTTCCGTGTCTGCGAGGTAGCCCGCGAGCTTCAGGCGCTGCGCTTCGCCGCCGGAGAGCGTCGGCACCGGCTGGCCGAGCTTGAGATAGTCGAGCCCGACCTCGACGAGTGGCTTCAGCCGCTGCACCACCTCGGCATGCGCGCCGAAGAAGCGCAGCGCTTCCGACACCGTCATGTCGAGCGCGTCGGCGATCGACTTGCCGCGGATCGTCGCCTCGAGCACCTCGGCGCGGTAGCGGCGGCCGTCGCAGTCCGGGCAGCGGAGATAGACGTCCGAGAGGAACTGCATCTCGACGTGCTCGAAGCCGTTGCCGCCGCAGGCCGGGCAGCGGCCATTCCCCGAGTTGAAGCTGAAGGTGCCCGGCGTATATCCGCGTTCTTTACCCACGGGCGATTTCGCGAACAGGGCACGGATGCAGTCGAAGGCGCCGACATAGCTCGCCGGATTCGAGCGCGTGGTCTTGCCGATCGGCGACTGGTCGACCAGCACGACGTCGCTCACCTGGTGCGCGCCTTTCAGCGCGCGAAACGCGCCTGGCGCCTCGGTCGGCTTGCCCTTGCTCTTGCGCAGCGCGGGGTAGAGCACGTCCTGGATCAACGTCGACTTGCCCGATCCCGAAACGCCGGTGACGCACACCAGGCGCTCGAGCGGCAGGCGCACATCGATGTTCTTCAGGTTGTGCTGGGCCGCGCCCTCGAGCGTGAGGAAGATGCGCGCCGGGGCGGGCTCGCGGCTCTCCACGGCTTTCTTGCGGCCGGAGAGATATTCAGCGGTGAGCGTGCTCTCGGCCGCGAGCTTGTCCGCCGGCCCGAAGAACACGATCTCGCCGCCGCGCTCGCCGGGCCCCGGTCCCATGTCGAGGATGCGGTCGGCGGCGAACATGATCTGCGGGTCGTGCTCGACCACGACGAGCGAATTGCCGGCGTTGCGCAGCCGCTTCATCACGTCGATCACGCGGCCCATGTCGCGCGGATGCAGGCCGATGGAGGGCTCGTCCAGCACGAACAAGGTATTCACCAGCGATGTGCCCAGCGCCGTCGTTAGATTTATTCGCTGCACCTCTCCGCCGGACAGGGTGCGCGACTGACGATCGAGCGTGAGATAGCCGAGCCCGACCTGGCACAGGTAGCCGAGCCGCGTGCGCACCTCGGTCAGCAGCAGATCGGCCGCCTCGTCCATCGGCGCCGGCAGCTTGAGCTCATCGAAGAACGCCTTCACGTCGGTTATCGAAAGCAGCATCAGCTCGCGGATCGAGCGTCCGTCGATTTTCCAGAGCAGCGCGTCGGGCTTGAGCCGCGTGCCGTGGCAGGCCTGGCATTCCGTGTACGCCCGATACTTCGAGAGCAGCACGCGGATGTGCATCTTGTAGGCCTTGGTTTCCAGCCACTTGAAGAAGCGCCGCACGCCGTACCAGGTGCCGGGCCACGACTTGCGCCAGCTCACCCACTCGGGCTCGCCTTCGAGCACCCAGGTCTTCTGCGCTTCGGTCAGCTCCCGGAACGGCGTGTCCAGCGGCATGCGCCGCTTCTTCGCGTACTTCTCGAGGTCGTCCTGGCATTCCTTGAAGCTCGGGCTCTGCCAGGGACGCACGGCGCCTTGGCGCAGGGTCTTGGCTTCGTCGGGCACCACCAGACCGAAATCAACGCCGATCACCCGCCCGAAGACGCGGCACACCTCGCACGCGCCGATCGGCGAGATGAAGGAGAACGCGGCCGGAGTCGCCTCGGCGTAGTGGATGTCGCAGTCGGCGCAATGAAGATCCGCCGAGAACCGATAAATGGGGACGGACCCCATTTTTCTCATCTCCTCGGAACCCAGGGGGACGGCCTGATTCTCCGCGTATACGTTTACGCGGCCCT
>DASXRW010000557.1:0-2384 GCA_036506355.1 Burkholderiales bacterium | reverse complement strand
CGCGCGCGGCGCGCCTTGCGCCTCGAGCCCCCAGGCGACGTTGCCGGCGACGGTCTTCCAGGGAAAGAGCGCGAACTCCTGAAACATCATGCCGCGGTCGGGGCCGGGCTTGGTCACCTCGGTGCCGTAGACGCGGATCGCGCCGGCGTCGGCGTCGATGAAGCCGCCCATGATGTGGAGGAAAGTGCTCTTGCCGCAGCCGCTCGGGCCGATCACGGTGATGAACTCGCCCTCGCGTGCGGCGAAGCGCTCGACATCCAGAATTTGGAGCGTCTGGCCGTTCTTGGTATACGACTTGCGGAGGCCCGAGACCTCCAGCGCGGTGGCGCTCATGGCTAACCTTTACCATATCGGCCCATGCGCTGGCTGACCGGTGTATTGCTCTTCGCGGCGGCGAGCGCTCTCGCGCAGCCGGCGTTCCCTACTCGTCCGATCCGCGTGGTCGTGCCGACGACCGCGGGCGGCGTGCCCGACGTGCTGGCGCGCACGGTAGGCAACCGCATGAGCGAGGCGCTCGGCCAGCCGGTGGTGGTGGAGAACCGCGCCGGCGCGGGCGGCATCCTCGCGGCGGAAGCGGTGCTCAAGGCGCCGGCTGACGGCCACACGCTGTTCCTCGGCGACACCGGCAACTACGCGGTGAGCGCCGCGCTATACGCTAAGTTTCCCTACGATGTGCAGCGCGACTTCGCGCCGATCGTGCTCGCGGCCGCGCCGCCGGTTTACCTGGTCGCGAACGCGAGCAGTCCTTTCGCTTCGGTGGCGGACTTCGTGCGAATGGCCAAAGCCGCTCCGGTGGTGTACGGCTCGACCGGCAATGGCAACGTCACGCATCTGGCGATGGAACTTCTGCGCTCGCTCACGGGCGTGCAGCTCACCCATGTGCCTTACAAAGGCGCGGCCGGCCTTGCGCCGGCGCTTCTATCGGGCGATGTGAACATCGGCTTCATCGGCTACTCGATCGTCGCGCCGCATGCCAGGACCGGAAAACTGCGCGTGCTCGCGGTGTCGACTTCGCAGCGCAGCCCGCTAACGCCGGATATCCCGACCGTGGCCGAGGCCGGCGTCCCGGGATACGGCTTCGACATCTCGGTGGGCTACCTCGCCCCGGCGGGCACGCCGCGCTCGGCCGTGCAGCGGCTGAACGAGGAGATCAATCGCGCCCTAAGGCTGCCTGATGTGCGCCAGGTCCTGGAGGCGGCGGGCATCCCCCCAGTCGGCGGCACGCCCGAGCAATTCGGCACCGCGATCCGCGCCGAGGTCGAGCTGATGGCGCGCGTGGTGAAAGCCGCCGGCGCGAAAGTGGAGTAGCGCTAGAAGGACTGCGTCCAGGGCCGCAGGTCGACCTCGAACGACCAGGCGTTGCGCGGCTGGCGATGGATCTGCCAATACGTTTCGGCGACCGCGTCCGGCGGCAGCGCGCCATCGGCCCCCAGCTTCTCCATCCGCTCGGGGTACTCGCGCCACATCATCTTGCTGTCGATGGCGCCCTCGAGCAGCACCGTCGCCACGTGGATGCCTTTCGGCCCGAGCTCGCGCGCCATGCTTTGCGCCATGAAGCGCAGTCCGCCCTTGGCGGCGGCGAACGCGGCGAAGCCGGGATTGCCGCGCAGGCTGCCCGACGCGCCGGTGAAGATCACCGTGCCGCGCCCGCGCGGCAGCATGCGGCGCGCCGCTTCGCGCGCCACGAGAAAGCCGGCGGCGCAACTGTTGCGCCACACGCTCTCGAAATCCTCCATCGTGGTTTCAGCGAACGGCGCCTGCACGCGCGTAGCCGGCACGAATGCCACGACGTCGAGAGCGCCAAGCGTGGACTCCACACGCTCGAAGAGCGCCGCCACCTCGGCTTCACTCGACAGGTCCGCAGGAAATGCGCGACCGCCGACTTCGGCGGAGAGCTGCGCAAGCTTCCCGGCATTGCGCGCGGCCAGCGCCACGGCAAAGCCTTCGCGCGCGAAGCGCAGCGCGATCGAGCGCCCGAGGCCTTCACCCGCGCCCGCGACCAGCAGGACTCCGCTCATCGCACGACCTTCGTGGTCATTGCGTAATGAGTGACGCGGCCGGAGAACCGCGGCAGCTTCGCATAGTCCTTGCGCATCTCAGCGCGCACCGGCGATGCGAGCGCCGCGCCGAGCGCTCGCGCGTCGTCGAAGGCAACCTTGTTGCGCTGCAGATGGCACACGCGCGTGAGCTTCGCCGGGCAACGCCAGTCGACTGGCAGATAGACCTCTAGTTCGCGGATCCCAGGCAGCCGCGCCATGATCGGCGGATGGTGCGCGAGGTAGTACGCATGCCACGCCGCTTCGTCCTCGGCCGGGCCTTCGTATGCGACCAGGTAGGTGCACGCCGGAACCCCGGGCTGCGGCACCCGAAAGGCATGCACTCTC
>DASXRW010000556.1:0-2817 GCA_036506355.1 Burkholderiales bacterium | reverse complement strand
GCTGCCGCTTGCCATCGGCGCGGCGCTCGCCATCGGCCTCCTAGCGGGAGCGCTGAACGGTGCCTTCGTCGCCTACGCCGGCATGCCGCCCTTCATCGTCACGCTCGGCACCTATGGCATGGCGCAGAGCCTCGCCATGGTGCTCACCGAAGGCAACTCGGTGACCGGCTTGCCGGACGCGGTGCGCTGGTTCAACGAAGGCCGCTGGCTCGGCATGCCGGTACCTATCATCGCAATGCTGGCGGTCTTCACTCTCAGTTGGGTGCTTCTCTATCGCACCCGGTTCGGGCGCTACGTCTTCGCCATCGGCGGCAACCGCCGCGCGCTCGAGCTCGCCGGGGTGCCGGTGCGCGCGTACCTCGTCGGCGTGTACGCCTACGCCGGCCTGCTCGCCGCGCTCGCCTCCTTCATCATGACCGCGCGCATGAACGCCGCGCACCCGACGATCGCCATCGGCCTCGAGTTCGACGCCATTGCAGCGGTGATCCTCGGCGGCACTTCCTTCGACAAAGGCCGCGGCGGCATCTGGGGCACGCTGATCGGCGCGCTCGCCGTCGCGGTGCTGCGCAACGGGCTCAACTTGGTTGGGCTCAGCACGGAGTGGCAAGTGGCAGTTGTCGGGCTGGTGATCGTCTCCGCCGTGGCGCTCGACGCGCTGCGCGCTCGCGCATGATCGCCGCCGTGCAGCGCCTGCCGGCCGACGTCGCCTTCGTCGTCTTCACGCGCACCGCCTTCCTCGCGGCGCTCATCGTGCTCCTCGCGCTGGCGAGCCCGCACTTCCTCACCGCCGACAACATGGTGATCGTGCTGCGCCAGGCGGCGCTGCAGTTCCTGATGGCCGCCGGCCTCACGCTGGTGGTGCTCACCGGCGGCATCGATCTCTCGGTCGGCGCGGTGCTCGGCCTTTCCGCGTGCATCGGCGCCGCGCTCATCGCCAAGGGGATGGTGCTCGCCGGCGTGGCGGCGGCGCTCGCGGTCGGCGCCGCCTGCGGCGTGGTGAACGGCGCGCTGGTCGCCTGGGTCGGCATCCCCGCGTTCATCGCCACCTATGGAATGCTGTGGATCGCGCACGGCCTGGGCTACGTCTTCATGAAGGGCGAGGTGATCCACGGCCTGCCCGCCGGCTTCCGCGCCCTCGGCGCCGGCTTCGTCGGCGCGATCCCGGTGCCCGTGCTGATCGGCGCGGCGCTGCTCCTCGTCCTGCACGTGATGCTGCACCTTACCAAGTTCGGCCGCGCGCTCTATGCCATCGGCGGCAATCCCGTGGCGTCTCGCCTCATAGGCATGCCGGTGAAACGCCATCTGGTCACGGTCTACGCGTTGAGCGGGGTGCTCGCGGCCTTCGCCGGCCTGGTGGTGATCGCGCGCGTGAACGCGGCGGATTCCGGTACCGGCGAAGAGCTGCTCCTGCCGGTAATCGCCGCGGTGTGCCTCGGCGGCACTTCCCTTTTCGGCGGCGTGGGCGGGATCGCCGGCACGGCGATCGGCTCGCTGATCCTCGCGCTCGTGGTGAACGGCATGAACATGCTCAGCATCGCCACCTTCTGGCAGGCGTTCGCCATGGGGGCGATCGTCTTACTCGCAGTGCTCGCCGACGTTTCCTTCAAAAGGAGGATGTCATGAAGCTTCTCGCCATCGCCGTAGCCGCTTTGATTGCATTTCCCACCGTCGCCCTCGCCCAGGCCCGGCCGAAGATCGTCGTGTTCACGAAGAACGTCACCAACCCGTTCTGGAAAGCGGTGCGCGTGGGCGCCGACAAGGCGGGCAAAGCGCTCGGCGCCGACATCGAGCATGCTGCGCCGACCAAGCCGGACAACATCGAGGAGCAGACGCGCCTGGTCGAGGACTGGATCGTGAGGAAGCCGGCGGCAATGGTGTTCGTGCCGGTCGACTACAAGGCGCTGGTGCCGAGCATCCAGAAGGTGAACCAGGCCGGCATCCCGATCGTGATCTTCTCCAATCGCATGACGGAGGTCGACTTCGTCACCTACGTCGGCTCGGATGACGAGACCATCGGCTACGAGATCACCAAGTACCTCGCCCGCACCATGGGCAACAAGGGCAAGATCATCCACATCGACGGCGTGCCTGCCGCGATCACCGCGCAGAACCGCAAGAAAGGCCTCGAGCGCGCGCTGAAGGAGCTGCCGAATGTCGAGCTGCTCGCCTCGCAGCCGGGCAACTACCGGCGCCTTCCCGCGGTGCAGGTGTTCGAGAACCTGATGCAGCGCTTCCCGGTGATCGACGGCGTGGTCTGCGCCAACGACGACATGGCGGTCGGCGTCGCCGAGGCGCTCGCCGGCGCCGGGCGCGGCGGCAAGACCAAGGTGGTCGGCATCGACGCGATTCCCGACGGCATCGCCGCGATCATGGCCGGCAAGATGCAGGCAACCGCGGACTACAGCGGCCACGACCAGGGCTTCCTAGCGACATCGGCCGCGATCCGCCATCTCCGCGGCGAGAAGCTGCCGAAGGAAATCGCGCTGCCGGTGGTGATCGTCGAGAAGGCCAACGCGCAGCCCTGGACCGTGCCGGTGGAAGAGAAGCCGATGCCCGACTGGAACAAGGTGCTGCAGAGCCAGAAGAAGCTCTGATGAGTGCACTGGTCGAAATGCGGGGCATCCGCAAGCACTACGGCGGCGTCGAGGCGCTCGCCGGCGCCGATTTCACCATCTACCCGCGCGAGATCCACGCGCTGGTGGGCGACAACGCCGCCGGCAAGTCGAGCCTGATCAAGGCGCTTTCCGGCGCCGCGCCGCCCGACGAAGGCGAGATCCGCTTCGAAGGCCGGCCGGTGGCGATCCGCGAGCCGCGCCA
>DASXRW010000555.1:0-5909 GCA_036506355.1 Burkholderiales bacterium | reverse complement strand
CGGCGGCGATCATCCTGATGACCAGCCCGATCCTGCTGCCGATCATCACGGCGGCCGGCTTCGACCCCGTCTGGTTCGGCGTCATCGTCACCATCAACATGGAGATCGGCCTGATCCACCCGCCGGTCGGCCTGAATATCTATATCGTTAACTCTATTGCTCCCGACGTTCCTGTCATGCGTGTCATGTGGGGTACGATTCCCTACGTGCTGTGCATGTTCCTCGCGATTGTGATCCTCTGCGTGTTCCCGGAAATCGCGACCTGGCTGCCGGACACCCTGATGGGCCCGGTGCGTACGCGCTAGTTATTTGTAGAACAGCTGCACCAGTCCCATGCCGGTGACCGGCACGTAGGTGATCAACATCAGGACGGCGAACAGCACGCCGATGAACCAGATGTTGACCCGGGACACCTCCCAGACGCTCGCCTTGGCGATCGAGCAGGCGACCATCAGCACGCTCGCCACCGGCGGGGTCTGCTGGCCGATGCCGAGATTGACAGTGACAATCAAGCCGAAGTGCACCGGGTCGATGCCTGCCGTCTTGACCAGCGGCATCACAACGGGCACGACGAGGATGATCGCGGCTGCCGAGTGCAGAAACATGCCGAGGATCAGGAACAGCACGTTGAGCAGCGCGAGGACCACCCACTTGTTGTGGGTCAGGTCGGAGACCGACTGCGCGAGCTTCTGCGGCGCCTGCACCTCGGTCAGATAGGAGCCGAGCAGCGCCGAGGTCGCGACCAGCAGCATCACCACCGCGGTCTGCACGCCGCCTTCGATCATCGCGCTCCTGAGCTGCACGAGATCGAGCTCGCGGTAGATGACGAGGCCGATGAAGAGCGCCGCGATCACCGCGAGCGCCGCGCCCTCGGTCGCGGTTACCACGCCGCCGAAGATCGCGCCGAGAATGATCATCGGCAGGGTGAATGCCCAGAACGCCTCGCGAAACGTGCGGCGCACGCGGGCCCACTGGAACTTCTCCTCGATCGGCAGGTTGTAGCGCCGCGCGAACCAGTACGCCATCCCCATCAGGCCGAAGCCGCCGAGGATCCCCGGGACGATGCCGGCGACGAAAAGCTGCACCACCGAGGTCTCGGCCATCACCGCATAAAGGATCATCGGGATCGACGGCGGGATGATGACCGCCAGGGTCGCCGCCGAAGACATCACGGCCGCGGCGAGCGCCTTCGGATAGCCCTTGCTCTTCATCGCCGGGATGAGGATCGAGCCGAGCGCCGAGACGTCGGCGACCGCCGAGCCCGAGATCTCGGCGAAGAACATCGAGGCGCCGATCGACACCATGGCCAAGCCGCCGCGGATGAAGCCGAGCACCGAGCTCGCGAACGCGATCAGGCGCCGCGAGATGCCCGAAGCGTTCATGATCGCGCCGGCGAGGATGAAGAGCGGGATCGCGATCAGCGGGAAATTGGTCGCGCCGTTGTAGAGCACCACCGGCAGGTTGGGCAGCGAATCGATGCCCTGGGCGGCCACCATGAAGGCGACGGCGACGATGCCGAGCGCGACGGCGATCGGCACGTCGATGATGACGAGCACCAGCACGCAGGCGAAGACGACGAGGATTTCCATTACTGCGTCGCCTCGCCGGTCGCTGCGGCGTGTCCGCGGCGCGCCTGAGCGAGCGCGAGCGGCAGCGTCAGCAGTTCCGCCAACACGATGAGCGCGGCGCTGATCGGCAGCACCGATTGCACCCACGAAACCGGCACCGACGGCAGGCTCACGAGGTGGTCGGTGTCAAGGACGCCGAGGATGCGGTACCCGGTCCAGCCCACCAGGACGAAGAACGCGATCACCAGCACTTCGGCCAGCACGCGCGCCGCGACCCGCACGCCAGGCGCGAGCATCGCGATGACTTCAGGGCAGCCGATGTGCGCGCGCTTCGCGGCGGCGAGCGCCGAGCCGTAGAAGGTCAGCCAGGCGAGGAGGATCGCCGCGACCTCGTCGTACCACACCAGCGAGGCGCCGAAGCTGCGGTAGAGCACCCCTACCGTGACTTCGACCGAAAGGATCGCCATCAGCGCGATGACGATCCATTCGAGCAGGCGCTCGTAGCGCTGGCGCAGCTCCTCCAGCACGCCGCGTCTACTTGCCGAGCGCTATGGCGCGATCGATGACTTCCTTTGCCCCGGGCACTTCCTTCGCGAACTCCTCGTAGACCGGCTTCGAGGCGGCGATGAAGGCGTCCTTGTTGGCGTTGTTCACCTGGATGCCGGCTTTCTTCATCTTCTCGAGCAGCTCCTCGTCGTCGCGCGCCGCTTTCTCGTAGACCCAGGACTGGGTCTCCTTCGCGGTGCCCTCGAGCAGCTTGCGCACGTCGGCCGGCAGCGTCGCCCATTTCTTCGCGCCGACCGCGACATAGGAGGGCGTGTAGACGTGCCCGGTAAGCGACAGGTACTTCTGCACTTCGTAGAACTTGGCGCTCGCGATCTGGGCGAAGGGATTCTCCTGGCCATCCATGACGCCGGTCTGCAGCGCGGTGAACACCTCCGAGAACTTCATCGGCGAGGGATTGGCGCCGTACGCCTGGAACATCTTCACGCGCCACTTGCCTTCCGGCACGCGCAGCTTCAGGCCCTTGAGATCGGCGGGCGTGTTGATCGGCTGCTTGGAGTTGGTGATGTGGCGGTAGCCGTTCTCCCATACCGCGATCAGCTTCAGCCCCTTCTTCTCGGCCTCGGGCTCCATCTTCGACCAGAAGAGCTCCTTTTCGATCTTCTTCATGTGCTCGCGGCTCTTCACGAGATACGGCATTTCGAACACGCCGAAGATATCGGCCTCCGAGGACATCACGGTCGAAGGCTCGGCGAAGTCGATCGTGCCGAGCTTGAGCTTCTGCAGCAGCTCCTTGTCGCCGCCGAGCTGGCTCGAACCGTACACGACGATCTTGTACTTGCCGGCGAGCTTGCCGTTGGCGCGCTTGGCGAATTCGTCGGCGGACGCGCCGATCAGCGAGCCGGGCTCGCCGACATGGCCGAACTTGAGCTCGGTCTGGGCGTAGGCGGGGGCGGTAAAGAGCGCGGCGATGGCCGCGACAGTCGTGAGTCGCAGATTCATGGTCCTCCTCCTCTTCGTTGTAAGTTCTAGGCGGCGGCCCGCGCTGGCTTGGCCTGGCCATCCGCCAGGTACGTCATCGCGGCCTGGACGCCTTCTTTTTTCACTGGAATACCGGCGAGCCCAAGGCCCATTTCGACGCCCGCCAGCGTGCCCATCAGCATGAGATCGTTGAAGTCGCCGAGATGGCCGATGCGGAACATCTTGCCGCCGAGCTTGGTGAGCCCGGTGCCGAGGGACAGGTCGAACGCATCCAGAATGGCCTTGCGCACCTTATCGGCATCGTGGCCGGCGGGCATCAGCACGCCGGTGAGTGAAGCCGATTGCTCGCGGGGATCGAGCGCGAACACCTCGAGACCCCAGCCGTGCACGGCGCGCCGCGTGGCTTCGGCATGGCGCTGGTGGCGCGCGAACACGGCATCGAGGCCTTCCTCGTCGAGCAGCATCTTCAGCGCTTCGGCCAGCCCGTACAGCAGGTTGGTCGCCGGTGTGTACGGGAAGTAACCGTTCTTGCCGTTGGCGATCATCTCGTCCCAGGCCCAATAGCTGCGCGGCAGGCGCGCCGATTTCGCGGCCGCGAGCGCCTTCGGCGAGACGCAATTGAAGGACAGCCCCGGCGGCAGCATCAGCCCTTTCTGCGAGCCGGCAACGGTCACGTCCACGCGCCACTCGTCGTGCCGGTAATCCATCGATGCCAGGGACGAGATGGTGTCCACCATGAAAAGCGCCGGATGACCGGCCGCGTCGATCGCGCGGCGCACTTCCGCGATGCGCGAAGTGACGCCGGTCGAGGTTTCGTTGTGCACCACGCCCACCGCCTTGATGCGTTTCTCCACGTCGGCGCGCAAGCGCTTCTCGATCGCTTCGGGATCGGCGCCGCGGCGCCAGTCGGCGGCGATGAACTCCACCTCCAGCCCGAGCTTCGCCGCCATCTTCTGCCACAGCGTGGCGAAGTGGCCGGTCTCGTACATCAGCACGCGATCGCCAGGCGAAAGCGAATTGACCAGCGCCGCTTCCCAGGCGCCGGTCCCCGACGCCGGATAGATCACCACCTCGCCCTGCGTGCTCTTGAACACGCGCTTCATCCCGGCGAGCACGCTCTTGCCGAGGGTCGCGAACTCGGGCCCGCGGTGATCGATCGTCGGGAAGTCGATCGCGCGCAGCACGCGATCGGGGACATTGGTCGGTCCCGGGATCTGGAGAAAGTGGCGGCCGGCGCGTCGAGGCATGCGCTATTCTACTTCGCGCCATGAATGCCCCTTCGGTACCGATCCAGGTCTTGCGCTCGCGCCGCGGCGCGCTCGCCGATCGGCTGCGCCGGGAGTTCGATGGCGAGGTGCTGTTCGACCGCGCCAGCCGCGGCCGCTACGCGACCGACGCCTCGATCTACCAGGTCGAGCCGCTCGGCATCGCGGTGCCGCGCAGCGAAGACGCAGCGCGCGTCGCCATCGCCATCGCCGCCGAAGAAGGCGTGCCGATCCTGCCGCGCGGCGCCGGCAGCTCGCAATGCGGGCAGGCGGTCGGCGAGGCGCTGCTCATCGATCACACGAAGCACCTCAACCAGATCATCGAAGTGGACGGCCAGCGCGCGATCGTGCAGCCCGGCGTGGTGCTCGATCAGTTGAACGCCGTGCTGCGCCCGAAAGGCCTCTGGTTCCCGGTCGATGTGTCGACCAGCGCCCAGGCCACGATCGGCGGCATGGCCGGCAACAATTCCTGCGGCTCGCGCTCGATCGCGTACGGCAACATGGTGCATAACGTGCTCGCGATCGATGCCTGCACCGTCGGCGGCGAGCGCTGGCGCTTCGGGCCAATGGACGAGGCGAGCGGGCCACCGGCGTACCACGCGTTCGTGCGCCGGCTGAAGGATCTCTACCAACGCGAGCAGGCCGAGATCGAGGCGCGCTTCCCGAAGCTCTTGCGCAAGGTGGCCGGGTACAACCTCGACCACCTCGGCCCGCCGCATGCCAATGCGGCTCACCTGCTGGTGGGCTCAGAGGGCACCCTCGCCTACTCGGAGCGGCTGCATCTCAAGCTCTCGCGCATTCCGGCAAGGCGCGCGCTCGGCGTGTGCCACTTCGCGAAGTTCCATAGCGCGATGGACTTGACGCAGCACATCGTGAAGCTCGCTCCGAGCGCGGTCGAGCTGGTCGACCGCACGATGATCGGTCTCGCGCGCGAGATTCCCGCTTTTCGCAGGACGGTCGACGCCTTCATCAGGGGCGACCCTGAGGCGATCCTGCTCGTCGAGTTCTCTGGCGAGGAGGATCAGCTGCCGCGCCTCAAGCAGCTCACGGCGCTGCTGGGCGATCTCGGCATGCCGGGCAGCGTGGTCGAGATCGCGGACGCGGCCGCGCAACGCGAGCTTTGGGAAATGCGCAAGGCCGGCCTGAACATCATGATGTCGATGAAAGGCGACGGCAAACCGGTCTCCTTCATCGAGGACTGCGCCGTGCCGCTAGAGCACCTAGCCGAGTACACCGCGCGACTTACTGCGGTGTTCGAAAAGCACGGCACGCGCGGCACCTGGTATGCGCATGCTTCGGTCGGCACGCTGCACGTGCGGCCGATCCTCGACATGCGACGCGACGGTGCCGTGAAAATGCGCGCCATCGCGGAAGAAGCCTGCGCGATGGTGAAGCAGTACAAAGGCGCGTATTCGGGCGAGCACGGCGATGGCCTGGTGCGCTCGGAGTGGATCGCGCCCTTCTTCGGCCCGCGCCTGACCGCGGCGCTCGGCGAGATCAAGTCCTGGCTCGACCCGCGCGGCCTGATGAATCCCGGCAAGATCGTCGATCCGCCGAAGATGGATGACGCGTCGCTGTTTCGCTTCAAGCC
>DASXRW010000554.1:0-1958 GCA_036506355.1 Burkholderiales bacterium | reverse complement strand
AGAGACATTGGCGGAGATTTCCGATGCCAGGCTGCAGGTGCGCGGCGCCTCGGTGATCACCACGCAGCGCCCGGTCTTCTTCACCGAGGCGAGCACCGTGTCGAAATCGATGGGCTTGAGCGTCGCGAGGTCGATGACCTCCGCGAACAGGCCTTCGGCGGAGAGCTCTTCGGCCGCGTCGAGCGCCTCGCGCAGCATCGCGCCCCAGGCGACGAAGGTGACGTCGGTGCCTTCGCGCACCACGAACGCCTTGTCCAGGGGGAGGGGCGTGCCGTCGTCGTCCACCTCCTCCTTGAAGCGCCGGTACAGCCGCGACGGCTCGAGGAACACCACCGGGTCGGGATCCTGGATCGCCGCGAGCAGCAGTCCATAGGCGCGCGACGGCGAGGAGGGATAGACGACGCGGATGCCCGGGATGTGAGCGAACATCGCTTCGGGGCTTTCGGAGTGATGCTCGGGCGCGTGGATGCCGGCGCCGCAGGGTGTGCGCAGCACCATCGGGCACGAGAGGCGTCCCTGCGTGCGATGGCGCAGGCGCCCGGCGTGATTCAGCATCTGGTCGATCGTGGCATAGGCGAAGCCGGCGAACTGGATCTCGGCGACCGGGCGCAGGCCCTCGGCCGCCATGCCGACCGCCATCCCGGCGATCAGTCCCTCGGCGAGCGGCGTGTCGGCGACGCGCTCGGCGCCGAAGCGCTGCTGCAGTCCGGCGGTGGCGCGGAACACGCCGCCGTTCAGGCCGACGTCCTCGCCCAGCACCACCACGCTACTGTCCTCTTCCATGGCGCGCGCGAGCGCCAGGTTGATCGCTTCAACCAGCGTGATGTTCGACATCGCGCTCCGTCTCCTCGGCGAGTTGCGCAAGCTGCACCGCGTATTGCCGCGGCAGGCGCGCGTAGAGGTGCTCGAACATCTGCTCGGGCCCCGGCGGCGGCGTCTCGAGATACGCCTGCACCATCTTCTGCACGTGCGTTGCCGCTTCCTTCGCCAGCGCCTGCTCCTCGGCTTGCGACCAGGCGCCTTTGGCGTGCAGCCAGGTGCGCAGGCGCAGGATCGGCTCCTGCTTCCATTGCTCCGCGACCTCTTCGGCGCTGCGATAGCGCGTGGCGTCGTCGGCCGTCGTATGGTCCGACAGCCGGTAGGTGAGCGCCTCGATCAGTGTCGGCCCGCCGCCGGTCCTCGCCTTTTCGACCGCGCGGCCCACGCCATCGCGCACCGCGATGAGATCGTTGCCGTCGAGCTGCTCGCAGTCGACGCCGGCGGCGATCGCCTTCTGCGCGAGCGTTTTTGCCTTGCTCTGCATGTGCCGCGGCACCGAGATCGCGTAGTGGTTGTTCACCGCGACCACGACCATCGGCAGCTGCCACACGCCTGCCGCGTTGAGCGCCTCGTAAAAATCCCCTTTCGACGTGGCGCCATCGCCGCACATCGCGAGCGCGACGCGCGGCTCGCGGCGCAGCTTCATCGCATAGGCGACGCCTGCCGCGTGGGGTAGCTGCGTGCCGATCGGCACGTTGAACGGGAAGTCGCGCGGCGATTCGGGGAACACGTTGCCGCGCTCATCGCCGCCCCAGTAAAGGAGCGTGCGGTGCGGCGAGACGCCGCGCAGCATGAGCACGCCGCTTTCGCGGTAGCTCGGCAGCAGCACGTCCTCCTTCCGCAGGACGCCGCCGATGCCGGCGTCGATCGCCTCCTTACCCAGGGTAGAGGCGTAGGTGCCGATCTGCCCGGTGCGCTGCATCGCAACAGCCTTGGCGTCGAGCGCGCGCATGAACACCATGGCGCGGTAATCGGGCACCAATGCACGGGGATCGGCGGCAAAAGAGGGGAGATCAGCGGCTTCCCGGCCATCGGGTTGAAGGTACCGGGTGAACCGTATCTCGAAGGTGGCGGCGACGGTCATCGTTGCCCCTTTCGTTCAGTCCCGTCCCTTGTGAGGCCGGCAACTGATGGGTTAC
>DASXRW010000553.1:0-4061 GCA_036506355.1 Burkholderiales bacterium | reverse complement strand
TGCCGGGTCTCGAGCTGCGGCTGCCGCTGCTCTTCAGCTACGGCGTGGGCGGTGGGCGCATCAGCCTTCAGGAGTTCGTGAACCTCACCGCCACACGCCACGCGCAGACCTATGGCATCTATCCGCGCAAAGGCACCATCGCCGTGGGTGCGGACGCGGACATCGCGATCTGGGACGCCGAGAAAAGCGTGGTGGTGGAGCAGACGCGTGACCAGACTGGATATACGCCCTATAAGGGCCGCCGGCTGAAAGGCTGGCCAGTCACAGTGTTCTCGCGCGGCGAGGTGATCGTGCAGGACGGCAAGCTCAGCGCCGAGCGCGGGCGCGGCAAGTTCCTGGCGCGCGAGCCTTCCGATGCGCTGCGGCCGCTCGGCCGCGACCTGCCCGAGGTGGCTCAGCTCAAAGCCTGGAAGACCCCGCTGGAGCTCTAAAAGCGGGCGCAGGCGGAATGTGCAAGAATCCGCGCGCTTCGCCAATAAGAAGAAGGAAGAAGTGGCATGGATCTGCGGCTCACCGTAGATCGTATTCAGAGCCTCGTCTCGACCGAAACCGGCCGGCGGCTCGGCACCAACGCCGAAGCGGCTCTGTCGCAGCTCCTGCGCAACGGCGCCGCGTACCCGCAGCGCAACGACGGCTTCACCAGCCGCGAGCTCACCATCCTGTTCGCGGATCTGCGCGGCTTCATGGCGATCTCCAACCGCTACCCGCCGGAAACCGTGCTGCAGGTGCTGAACCGCTGTCTCGTCACGATGATCGAGGTGGTATTCGCGCACGAGGGCACGATCGACAAGTTCATGGGCGATTCGATCATGGCCCACTTCAGCGAGACGCCGTCGGGCAAAGACCCGGCGCAGCGCGCCGTCGCGTGCGCGCTCGAGCTGCAGCTCGCCATGGATGCCTTGAACGCCCGTCACCGCCACGCCGAACTGCCCGAGCTGTACCTGGGCATCGGCATCAATACCGGGCCGGTGTTGGTGGGCACGCTCGGCTCGGAGCGTTATCAGGTGCACACCGTCATCGGACAAGAGGTCAACCTCGCGGCCCGCATCGAAGCGTTCAGCCTGCGCGGCCAGGTGCTTTTGAGCGAGAGCACCTTCGGCCACTGCAACGGCTTCGCCAGCACGGCCGAGCCTTTTTCCGTGTACGTCAAGGGCAAGTCCGAGCCGATCGTCGTGCGCGAGTTGCTCGAGATCCCCAGCCTGGGCAAGGCGGTGCCGCGGCGCGAGATCCGCAAGGGTCCGCGCGTCAACGTGGCGCTGCCCTTCTCCTATCAGGTGATCCAGGCCGACGTCACCATGCCGCAGGTACACAAGGGCGTGGTGCGCGTGCTGGGCTATCACGGCCTGCTCGCCGAGCTCCGGCAGCCGCTCGCGGTATCGGACGAAATCAAGATCCGCGTCGATCTACCTCTGGTGGGCCACCGCGCCTCGGACATCTACGGCCGGGTGAAGAAAAGCACCAAGGGCGAGCTACGCTACTTCTGCGGCATCGAATTCACGGTGATCACCGGCAAGACGCGCTCGAGCATCGAGCTTCTCGTCCAGCTCCTGATGCACGTGATGGAGTCCGACTAACGCAGCAGCCGGCGCGGCGCCCCTAAAATAGGCGCATGAGCCGACACCTCAAGATCGCGGCCGCGCAGCTCGGCCCGCTCAACCGTTCCGATACGCGCGCGGCAGCGACCAAGCGCCTGGTGAACCTTCTGCGCGAGGCGCACGCCATGGGGGCGAAGTTCGTCGTGTTCCCCGAGCTCGCGTTCACCACGTTCTTCCCGCGCTGGTGGATGGAGGACCAGGCTGAGGTCGATGCGAAGTTTTTTGAAAAAAGTATTCCATCTAAAGAAACGCAGCCGCTGTTCGATGAAGCGAAGAAGCTCGGCATCGGCTTCTACATCGGCTATGCCGAGCTGACGCCGGACAACCATCGCTACAACACCGCCATCCTCGTCGCGCCGGACGGCCGCCTGGTCGGCAAGTACCGCAAGGTGCATCTGCCGGGACACGCCGATCACAAGCCAAAGGCTGCGTTCCAGCACCTGGAGAAAAAATACTTCGAGGTCGGCGACCTGGGTTTCCGGGTGTGGCGCTATATGGACACGATTACAGGCATGCTGATCTGCAACGACCGGCGCTGGCCGGAAGCGTTCCGCGTGTTGGCGCTGCAGGGAGCCGAGATCGTGGCGCTGGGGTTCAATACGCCGACGGAGAATCTGCACTACCCGGAGCCGCCGGCGCTGCGCGTGCATCACCACCTGATCATGGCGCAGTCGATGGCCTTCCAGAACGCGACCTGGCTCGTCGAGACCGCCAAGTGCGGCTACGAGGACGGCTTTCGTATGTTCGGCCATTCGCTGATCGTCGCGCCGACCGGCGAGATCGCGGTCAAGGCTCAGACCGAGGAAGACGAAGTCATCTGCACCAACGCCGACATCGACATGGCGGCGAATCTGAAGCGCACCATGTTCAACTTCGCCGCGCACCGCCGGCCCGAGCATTACCGGCTGATCGTCGAGCGCGTCGGCGCCGAGGTCACACCCGCCAAGGAGGGAACCTAGATGTTCGTACTCGTGGTCAACATCCGCATCAAGCCGGAAAACGCCGAGCGCTGGATGAAGATGGCGCTCGACAATGCGCGCGAGGCGCGCAAGGAGCCGGGCTGCAAGCAGTTCGACGTGCTGTTCGATCCGAAGGACAAGACCAAGGTGATGCTGTACGAGATCTACAACGACGAGAAAGCCTTCGAGGCGCACCAGCAGACGCCGCACTTCAAGAAGTATCTCGCGGAGGCGGTGCCGCTCCTCGCCTCGCGCGAGCGGCAGGTCTTCAGCCGCGCCGGCTGATGCACCTGAAGCTCGCCGACGTCTCGGCGCACGAGCGCTACAAGCTCCTGATCGGGCTCGTGATCCCGCGGCCGATCGCGTGGATCTCGACCTGGAGCGCGAACGGCGTCGCCAACTGCGCGCCCTTCTCGTTCTTCAACGTGTTCTCGGAAGACCCGCCGCTCTGCGTGATCGGCATCAACCCGCGCAGCGACGGCGCCATGAAGCATTCGCTGAAGAACATCCGGCGCACCGGCGAGTTCGTCGTCAACCTGGTCGACGAGGCGATGGCCAATGCCATGCACATTTCGAGCCGGGAGTTTGCGGAAGACATCAGCGAGTTCGAGCAGACCGGCTTGAGCACGGCGCCGGCGTTGATGGTGCAGCACCCGCGCATTGCCGAGGCGGCGGCGAGCTTCGAATGCCGGCTCTACCAGCTGCTCGAGATCAGCGGCACGCGCCAGCTGGTGCTCGGCGAGATGCTGCTGGTGCATGCGCGCGAAGGCGTGATCGATCCGCAGTCGAAGCGCATCTCGGAAGAGCACTACCGCCCGATCGGCCGCCTGTTCGCCGACCGGTACTGCACGACGCGCCAGCGGTTCAACCTGCCCGGAGACCTGCCGGCATGAAGCTCGGTTTCGCCCTGCTCTTCGCAGCCGCGCAGGCGCTGGCCCAGGGGTACCCGAGCAAACCGGTGAAAGTCCTTGTCGGCGTGCCGCCCGGCGGTCCCACCGACACGTTGGCGCGCGCGGTTGCGCCGGACCTCGCCGAAGCGCTCGGGCAGCCGGTGGTGATCGAGAATCGCCCGGGCGCGAGCGCCGTCATCGCCACCGAGGCCGTGGCGAAGGCGCCGCCCGACGGCTACACGCTCGGCTTCATCTACATCACGCATGCGACCAATGCGACGCTGATGAGCAAGCTGCCCTACGACACGCTGCGCGACTTTGCGCCGGTATCGATGGTGGGCCAGCAATCCATGGTGCTGCTCGCGCATCCCGCGTTCCCCGCGAACTCGGTGCAGGAGCTGATCGCCGCGGCGAAAGCAAATCCCGGCAAGCTCGACTACGGGGCGTCGGATGCCGGCAGCGCGCCGCATCTCGCCGGCGAGCTCTTCAAGATGATGAGCGGAACACAGCTCACACCGATCTGGTACAAGGGCACCGCACCGGCGATGACCGACCTCATCGCGGGCCACATCCCCGTCATGTTCATCTCCAACATCAGCGCGCTGCCGCACGTGAAG
>DASXRW010000552.1:0-7150 GCA_036506355.1 Burkholderiales bacterium | reverse complement strand
CCGGTGCCGAAGTCGTCGATGGCGAAGCGCACGCCGAGGGCGCCGATCTTGCGCAGCGTCTCGGCGTTCTCCTCGAAGTTGGACATCAGCACGCGCTCGGTGACCTCGAGCTCGACGCGCGAGCCATCCAGCGAGTGCGCCGCGAGGCAGCGCTTCACCTTCTCGACGAAGACCTCGCCCTGCGCCAGCTCGGGCGCCGAGACGTTGACCGCGAACCACGGCTTGCCCGGCAGCTCGCGCTGCCAGGCGCCGACCTGCGCAAGCGCGCGCTCGAGGGTCCACTCGCCGACCGCGCGGATGAGACCGCTGTCCTCGGCGAGCGGCACGAAGTCCTCGGGGCCGAGCAGACCGAGCGACGGATGCTGCCAGCGCACCAGAGCTTCGGCGCCGACGATGCGCGAGCGGCCCTCGACGACGGGCTGCCAGTGCAGCAGCAGCTCGCTGCGGATGAGCGCGGCGCGCAGCTCGTTCTCGACGCGCAGCCGCTCCGAGGCGCGCGCGCCGAGCGCCGGATGGAAGAAGCGGAACCCGGCGCGGCCTGAGTCCTTGGCGTGGTACAGGGCGGCGTCGGCCTGCTTCAGCAACTCGGCGAAGTCGCGCCCGTCGCGCGGGTAGAGCGCGATGCCGATCGAGGCGCCGACGGTGAGCGTGCGGCCTTCGACGGTGAACGGCCGGCCGAGGATCGAGAGCAGCCGCTCGCCGAGCGCCGCCGCCTCCTCGCGCGACTTGAGGCCGTTCCACAGCAGCGCGAAGTCGTCGCCGCCCAGGCGCGCGAGCGTGTCCTCGCGCCGCAGCGCGTTGGAGAGCCGTTCGGCTACGGCGCGCAACAGCGCATCGCCCGCGGCGTGGCCCAGCGAATCATTCACCAGCTTGAAGCGGTCGAGATCGATCGCGAGCAGCGCGAGCTGCGAGCGGCTGCGTGCCGCGTTGAGGATCGCCTGCGCGGTGCGCTCGGCGAGCAGGCCGCGGTTGGGCAGCCCAGTGAGCGCATCGCGGGTGGCGAGCTGCTCGATGCGCGCCTCGTCCTGCTTGCGCGAGGTGACATCCGCCGCCGTGCCGCGGTAGCCGATCCAGCGGCCCGCCGAGTCGTGCAGCGGCACGCCGGCGAGCGACTGCCAGAGGACGCCGCCCGAGCGGGTCATGACCCGGTGCACCAGATCGCGGAACGGCTGGCCCTCGCCGCCGTGGTTCGTGAACCAGGCGCGCATCGCGCGCTCCTCGCCGAGCGGCAGGAATTCCCACAGCCGGCGGCCGAGGAGCTCGGCGCGCGGGTAGCCGATCAGCGCCTCGACGCGCTCCGACAGATAGGTGTAGCGCCATTCGGCGTCGGCTTCCCAGACGTACTCGCTCGACACCGCGGCGACGTCGCGAAAGCGCTGGTCGGCCTCGACGAGCGCGGCCTCGGCGTGCTTGCGCGCATCGATGTCGGCGACGATGCCGGACATGCGCATCGCGCGCCCATCGGCGGCGCGCTCGGTGACGCGGCCCTTGGCGTGCAGCCACTTCCAGCCGCCGTCGCGCGTCGCGGCGCGGAATGCGGCCTCGTACTCCGGCGCCTCGCCCTTCAGCGCGCGCACCCAGGCCTCGCGCGCCGCGGCGCGATCGTCCGGATGGATCGTGGCGAAGAACTGCTCGCCGCGCGTGATCGTCGGCGAGCGGTCGTGTCCGAGAAAGCGCACCCAGCCGTCGCCGGCGTAGAGCTCGTCGCCGGCCGCGACGTAGTGCCACTCGGCCATGTTGCCGCCGTCCAGCGCGAGCTCGAGCCGCGCCTTCGCCTGCTGCAGGCCGCGCTCGGCGTGGCGCTGCTCGGTGACGTCGCGGCCCACGCCGCGATAGCCGACGAAGCGGCCTTCGGGACTGTGGTGCGACTGCCCGGAGATGATGTGCACCACGCGCGCGCCGCGCTCGTCCACGCGGGCAATTTCAAGATCGAAGAAGGGCAGCTGCTTGCCCAGGCGCTCGAGATGGGCCTCGAGCGCGCGCGGGTCCACCTCGACGCGCGGGATCTCCCAGAAGCGCTTGCCGTAGGTCGGCGTATCGCCGAAGAGCGTGGCCACCGGGCCGCCGCCCGAGAGCCAGGTGATGCGGTGCTCGGCGTCGGTCTCCCAGAACCAGTCGGCGGAAAGCTCGGTGAGGCTCTTCAGCCGCTCTTCGTGCGCGCGCGCCAGGGCGAGCTCGCGCTCGCGACGGCGCGCGATCACCACCATGATCAGGTAGACCACGCAGGCCGAGATCGCTGCGACGAGCAGCAGCGCGTCGGCCATCATGGGTCTAGGCGGCGCTGTCGCGCACCGGCGGCGCGACCTTGAGGACTTCCTCGATGGTCGTGAGCCCCGCGCCCACCTTCATCGCGCCGCTGATGCGCAGCGGCTTCATGCCGTCCTTGAAGGCCTGCTCGCGCAGCGCCGCAAGGTCGGCGTTGGTGTTCACCAGGTTCTTGATGGCGCCCGTGAAGAGCAGCGTCTCGTAGACGCCGATGCGTCCCATGAAGCCCGTCATGCGGCACTCGAGGCAGCCGACCGGCTTGTAGAGCCGCGCCGGGTGCTTGGATTTCCACGGCGCGACCAGCGCCTCCCAGGCGTCCTGGTCCTCGCGGCGATGCAGCTCCACCTTCTGCTTGCAGTGCGGGCAGAGCGTGCGCACCAGGCGCTGCCCCATGACGCCGTTCAGCGTCGCGTTCAGGAGATAGGGCGGCACGCCGAGCTCGAGCAGCCGCGCCACCGCGCTCGGCGCATCGTTGGTGTGCAGCGTCGAGAGCACCAGGTGGCCGGTGAGCGCCGCCTGCACCGCCATCTCGGCGGTCTCGAGGTCGCGGATCTCGCCCACCATGATGATGTCCGGGTCCTGGCGCATCAGCGCCCGCACGCCCTCGGCGAAGCCGAGGTCGATACTGCTCACCACCTGCATCTGGTTGAACGAGCCCTCGACCATCTCGATCGGGTCCTCGATGGTGCAGACGTTGACCTCGGGCGTGGCGAGGGTCTTGAGCGTCGAGTAGAGGGTGGTGGTCTTGCCCGACCCGGTGGGCCCCGTGACGAGCACGATGCCGTTCGGCCGGTTGGTCATGTCCTGCCAGCGCTTGTGGTCCTCCTCGGAGAAGCCGAGCTCCGTGAAGTCGCGCACCAGCACCTCGGGATCGAAGATGCGCATCACCAGCTTCTCGCCGAAGGCGGTCGGCAGCGTCGAGATGCGCAGCTCGATCTCCTCGCCGGCGAGCGTGCGCGTCTTGACGCGCCCGTCCTGCGGCCGGCGCTTCTCGACCACGTCCATGCGCGCGAGGATCTTGATGCGGCTCGTCATGCCCAGGAGCACCGCGGCCGGGATCTGGTAGACCTGGTGCAGCACGCCGTCGATGCGAAAGCGCACGATGCCCTGCTCGCGGCGCGGCTCGATGTGGATGTCGCTCGCGCGCTGCTCGAAGGCGTACTGCCAGAGCCAGTCGACGATGCGCACCACGTGCGCGTCGTTGGCGTCGACCGGCTTGTCGCTCTTGCCGAGCTCGACGAGCTGCTCGAAGTTCGAGAGCCCGCTCGCGCCGCTCGCGCTGCGGCCGGCGCCCTTGATCGACTTCGCCAGGTTGTAGAACTCGACCTGGTAGCGCTCGATGTCGAGGGGATTGGCGATCACGCGCTTGATGTCGCGCTTGATGATCGGCGCGAGCTCCTTCTCCCAGTCGCGCAGGTGCGGCTCGGCGGTGGCGACGATCGCTTCCTTGGCGGTCACGCCCACCGGCAGAATGCGAAAGCGCGTCGCGTACGCCGAAGACATCACCTCGGTGACCGCGGTGAAGTCGATCTTCAGCGGATCGATGTGCAGGTATTCCATGCCGACGCGCTTCGCCAGCCACTCGGTGAGCGGCTCGAGGCCGAGGATCTTCGCGCCCGGGCCGGGTGGCTTCCATTTCTGCTCGGCGATGATCACCAGCGGATGCAGCGCGCCGCGGTAGTAGCGGCGCTCCTTCTTGAGCTCCTCGGCCGCCTCCGGCGCGACCAGCTGGTCCTCGACCAGCCAGTCGAGCAGCTCGTTGATCGTCAGTCTATGCGCGGGAGTCTCTGTCTTAACTGCTTGTTGCATAGGCAAAAGACTATACCTCAAACTCTCGATGCCCATTCCGGGGATCGGAGGTAACCGTGGCTTATTGCAGGTATCAGTCCTCGTTTACTGGTGAAGCAAGGCGCTGCCTGTGGCGAACGAGAGCATGCAAGCGATGAAGAAAGCGTCATCGCTCGGCTATCGCCCGCCGAGCTGAGTCAACGTGCCTGACCTGCGCCCGTTATCTGATGCCCACCGTTCTGTTCAGCGGTCCCTACCGGTTTTTCTTCTATGCAAGCGATCGAGACGAACCACCGCACATCCACATTGAACGCGACGATAATGTCGCAAAGTTCTGGCTGGATCCGATCCGATTACAGAGCAGCGGCGGTTTCGCGCGAGGCGAGATCAACCGGATCGCGAGAATCGTGACCGAGCACAGGACGGATTTACTGGAGGCCTGGAATGAATATTTCGGCCGTTGAGATTGAAATACCTCTAGCGCAATCGGTGAAGGTCACCGAGGACACGCTGCACGTCGATCTTTCCGACGGTCGAACGATCTCAGCCCCGCTTGCTTGGTATCCGCGCCTGCTCCACGCGAGGCCCGCGGAACGTCAGGACTGGCGGCTGATCGCCAAAGGAAGAGGAATCCACTGGCAAGCCATTGACGAAGACATCAGCGTAGAAGGGCTTTTGGCCGGGCGCGCCTCCGGCGAGAGCCAGAAGTCTTTCAAGAAATGGCTGCGTGCGCGCTCATCGCGTCTGGGCCGCTCAACCCGAGCACGGCGCAAGCGGCGCGCTGCTTAAGGTGACCGGCGCGCGTAGCGCGCGACGCGATGGCACGCAACATCGAGATCAAAGCGCGCGTCGAGAATCTTGCTCGGCTCGCCACAAGAGTTGCGGCCATCGCGGACGATGGTCCCACCGTGATCCTGCAAGATGACACATTCTTCAGGTGTGATTCCGGGCGCTTGAAGCTGCGCAGCTTCCCGGACGGCACCGGCGAGCTCATTTTCTATCGCCGCGCGAACCAGCAGGGCCCGAAAGAATCCTTCTACCTCCGCTCGCCGACCTCGGCGCCTGACAAGCTGCGCGAGTCATTGGCCCTGGCCTACGGCGCGGTGGGGCGCGTGAGGAAGCATCGGACTTTGTTTTTGATCGGCAGAACGCGCATCCACCTCGATCAAGTCGAGGGCCTGGGCCATTTCCTCGAGCTGGAAGTCGTCCTTGGCGATGGCGAACGCTCGGAGAATGGCGTGCTCGAAGCGCAGCGGCTTATGGCGACGCTGGGAATCGATCCATCGCAATTGATCGAGCGGGCCTATGTCGATCTCATCGGGCACTAACATGCACCTCGTCTGGCCCTCCCAAGAACATTTGCCAGGCTATAAAGCAGCGCTGGAGCGCGGCTGGTCGGCCGACAACGTGCGCGGGCAGATCGCCGCGCAAGAAGAGCTGGACAAGATTGGTGAGGATGCGTCCGCGTTTCTCGCGAGCCTCGTGGACCGCGAGGCGAAAGGGCCGCGGATCACGCTGCCCGACGGCTCGAGCGTCGCGCGCCTTCCCGGCTATCGCCGCTGGCTCTGGGACGGCGAGTTCTGCGGCAGCATCAGCTTCCGCTGGCAACCGGGCACCACCGAGCTGCCGCCCTACTGCCTCGGTCACATCGGCTATGCAGTAGTGCCGTGGAAGCAAGGCAAGGGCTATGCGACGCTTGCGCTCGCCCTGCTGCTGCCCGAGATCCGCGCCGAGGGCTTGCCGTATATCGAGCTGACGACCGATCCCGACAACCTGCCCTCGCAGCGCGTCATCGAAGCGAACTGCGGCGTCCTGGTCGAGCGCTTCATCAAGCCGCCGCAATTCGGCGGCAAAGAAGGCCTGCGTTACCGGATTGCGTTTAGATGAGCACCGGACTGCTGCACTCGATCAACGCATCCAACGGCGGCGTGCCGAAGCTGCCGCGTGATCTAGCTATCGTTCACACGAAGGGCGTGGAGGGCGACCGGCAGCGCGATGTGCGCTACCACGGCGGCCCGACGCGCGCGGTGTGCCTGTACTCGCTGGAGCTGATCCGCGCGCTGCAGGCCGAGGGCCATGCGATCGACGTCGGCTGCATCGGCGAGAACTTCACGCTCAGCGGCGTGCCGTGGGAGCAAATGGTGCCGGGCGCGAAGCTCGAGGTGGGCGAGGTCGGACTCGAGCTCACCGCCTACGCCGGCCCGTGCAACAACCTGCGGCCTTACTTCAGCGATGGCGACTTCGCGCGTGTCTCGCAGAAGCAGCGCCCGGGCTGGAGCCGGCTCTACGCGCGGGTGCTGCGCGAGGGCACGGTGCGCGTCGGCGATGAGGTGCGCCTGCCTTGATCAGTATCGCGAACCCATCACCTGTTGCGCCCGGGGCGATTTCCTTCGCCGCGGCCGGCTGTCTACGGCCGGCCGCGTGCTCGTTGTTATCGCGTGCCGTTTACGCCGAACGACATCGCCGACGTGCCCGATTGATGTGCCCCCATGTCCGGCGTCGCGTACGCATCGTTGAAGTTCGGGATGCGCGCACCCGTGCCGTACCCGGCTGTGCCCGGCGCGAGCTGATACATCCCGCTCATGCCGACGCCATTGCCGGGAGCGAAGGTCGGCGTCGTGCGCACGCCGTTCGACTCCGCTCCCGTAATTCCGGTAATCGCGCCGTTATACAGGTCATAGTCGATGTCGTTCCCGTAGCCACTGCTACCTTGGGCCACCGATTCCCAACTCGGCTTCCAAATGTTGTAGATGTTGTTGCGCGAGACCGTGTTGGTCAGCGGATTGCTGCCGGTATACGTGAGTCCCGCGCCGGCGCCGAGTCCGTAGGCGGCGCTCGGGTCCGTGGCCTGCAGCGACGTGTTATGGAACACATAGCGGCGCCCGCCACCAATCGTTGAATCCTGCGAGCCGGCCTTCAGGAACGGGCCGCGATCGTCCTGATCGTACGAGCTCAGGTAGCGCATGCGGCTCCGGTCGTAGACGTTGCGGAAGACGTAGAGCGGTCCCACCGAGTCGACCGTGCTCGAGATGCCGGTACCGGACTGGGTGACGTAATTCCCCCAGATGCGCACGTTGCGGTCGCCGCCCTCGATCTC
>DASXRW010000551.1:0-3896 GCA_036506355.1 Burkholderiales bacterium | reverse complement strand
GCAGCAGAATTACCCCGAGCAGACCGTGCGCATCCTCGTCGGCTTCTCGCCCGGCGTGGCGCCGGATGTCACCGGTCGGCTGCTTGCGGAGCGGCTGAGCAACGCGTGGGGCAAGCCGGTGGTCGTGGAGAACGTGACCGGAGCGGGAGGAAACATCGCGACGGACCGCGTCGCCAAGTCGGCGCCGAACGGCTACACGCTCGGCATGATCGGCAACGGCTCGCTGGTGTTCAGCCCGAGCCTGTACGACAAGCTCAGCTTCGATCCGCTGAAGGACTTCGCGCCAATCACTCAGGTGTTCGTCGCTGCCAATGTGCTCGTGGTCCCGAGCGAGGTGCGGGCAAAGAGCCTGCCGGAGCTCGTCGCGCTCCTGCGCGCGCAGCCGGGCAAGTTGACCTACGCGCACGCGGGGGCGGGCACCTCGCAGCATCTGGCCGCGGAACTCTTCAAGTTCATGGCGGGTGTCGACGTCCGGCCGATCGCCTACCGTGGCACTACGGCGCTCCTGCCGGATCTGCTCGCCGGCCGCGTCACGCTTTCATTCGCCAATGTCTCGAACGTCGTCCCCCTGATTCGCGAGGGGAAGCTGCGTGCCTTCGCGGTGACTTCGGTCAAGCGCTCCGCCGCCGCGCCCGATCTGCCGACGATGATCGAGTCCGGATACCCCGACTTCGAGGCCGTGCCCTGGTTCGGCCTGATGGCACCCGCCGGCACGCCGCCGGCGATCATCGACCGGCTGCATCGCGAGACGGTGAAAGTCCTGGCGCTGCCGGAGGTGCGCAAGAGGCTCAACGACCTCGGCCTCGATGTCATCCCTGGGACACCGGCCGAGTTTGCCGCCGCGATCGAGCGCGAGATTCCGCGGTGGGCAGGCGTGATCAGGCTGGCGGGGATCAAGGCGACCGAGTGAACGCCCGGCGCTGGCTTCCCTTAGCGGCATTTGCATTGATCGCCAGTGGATGCGCGGCGACATCGGTGTTCCCGACGCCGGAAGCGCGCCAGGCACTGATGCCGACGGGCAAGCTGCGCGTCGCACTCAACCTGGGCAATCCCGTGCTTGCCAAACGCGACACAACGAGCGGCGCGGTCTCCGGAATCGCTATCGATCTCGGCCGAGCGCTGGCGAGTCGCCTGGAGGCCGAGTTCGTGCCGGTGCTGTACCCGAACGCAGGTGCGCTCGTCGACGGAGCCAAAGCCGGCGCCTGGGATGTCGCCTTTGCCGCAATCGACCCTGCGCGTGCCGATACGCTCGAGTTCACCGCACCTTATATGGAGGTGGGCGTCACCTATGTCGTTCCGTTGAGCTCGGGGATCCGGACCGTCGCGGACGCTGACCGGCCCGGCGTGCGCGTCGGGGTCGGGGCAAAGAATGCCGCGGATCTCTATCTGTCGCGCAGTCTCAAGGAGGCGCAGCTCGTGCGCGTCGCCGACACCCTCGACGCTGCGGTCGAGCTCCTGCAGACCGGCAAGGCCGACATCTATGCCGGCAACCGCGAACGGCTCCTGCTGGTACGCGAGCAGCTCGTCGGTTATCGCCTTCTCGACGGGCGCTTCTATGCAGTGGAGCATGCGATTGCCCTGCCACGCGGCAGACGGCCGGGATTGGGGTTCGTCGACGCTTTCGTCGAAGAGCTGAAGAGTTCCGGCGCCGTCGCGGAGTCGATCAAGCGCCATTCGATCCGCGGCGTCGACGTCGCACCGTCGGCGAAGGGCCGCGCGGCAGCCGGTCAATAGGAAATGCCCTTCAGCCCGTTCGCGCTCGCGGCAGGTGGCTTCGGCATACTCGGCGCGATCCTGGTGATCGCGGGCCTGGTTGCGCTTTTCCGCTGGCGCCCGCTGCGGTTCCTGGTTCGCACGCTGCTCGGGTTGCTGCTGCTTTCACTCGGCGCGCTGTCAGGGACGATCGCGCTCGGCGTCCAGGGGTACCGTGCGCTGACGCATGAGGAGGTCGCGGCGCGCATCTCGGTGCGGCCCGCCGGGGCGCAGAAATTCGCCGCGACGCTGCGCTACCCCGACGGCCGCGAGCAGGTGTTCGATCTCGCCGGCGACGAGATCTACGTCGATGCGCACATCCTGAAATGGAAGCCGATCGCCAACGTGATCGGGCTGCACACCGCGTACCAGCTCGACCGCGTCGCCGGGCGCTACCAGGCGATCGAGCAGGAGCGCTCGGCGCCGCGCACGGTGTATCTCTTGCGTGAAGAGCGACCGGTCGAGCTCTTCCGGCTGCGCCAGCGCTACGCGTTCCTCGCGCCGCTCTACGACGCCGAGTATGGCTCGGCGACCTTCGTGCAGGTGAAGGAGCCCACGGAGCTCGAGGTGCGCGTCTCGACCTCCGGCCTCCTCGTGCGAGAGGCGAAGCCGCAGTAGAAAGACTACTGCTCGGCTTTCTTGGCGGGTTTCTTCTTCTGGGCGGTGCCGCGCGGCTCGGAGCGCGTCCAGATCTTGTTGCGGTGGGCCCAGTCGCCCACGGAAGACTCCGTCTTCTGGAACACGTTCTTGTCCGACTTGGCGGCGGCCTTCTTCTCGGATTTCTTGGCGGCGGGCTTCGGCTCGTCCGCCAGGCTCGGCCCGGCGGCGAGCATGACCGATAACAGCAAGACGGTTGTGACTCGCATTCGAAACGTCCTCCCTTGCACAGCGCGAAAAGCGTAAGTTAGCGGCAGGGAGGCTCGTATGTCGATACGAGTGTTGCTTGGCGCGCTGGCGCTTGGGGTTTGCTGCAGCGCGCAGGCGCAGGATTCAAAAGTGCAGCGCGGGCGCTACATGGTGCTCACCGGCCACTGCAATAACTGCCACACGGCCGGCTACGCGCAGAAGGAGGGCAATGTGCCGGAGAGCGGCTGGCTGATGGGCAGCGGCTCACAAGGCTGGCGCGGGCCGTGGGGGACGAGGATCTGCGCGCGATGCACGCGTATATCAAGCAGCTCGGTCCGGCCGGCGCGCCCGCGCAGTCGTATCTCGCGCCGGACCAGGAGCCGAAGCCGCCTTACATTCAGTATCCGATGCCAACGAAACCCCAGGAGAAGAAATGATGAGCATCGCGCGCCATGACCCGAGCAGCATCCTTTCGCAGGCCGTCGAGCACGGCGACACCGTCTACCTGGCGGGCGTCGTCGCGAAGGGCCTCGACAAGGACATCAAAGGACAGACGAAAGAAGTGCTGGACGAGATCGACCGCCTGCTCGGCAAGTGCGGCTCGCACAAGTCGAAGGTGCTGCAGGCGCAGATCTGGGTCACCGACATCCGCAACCGCGCGCCGATGAACGAGGTGTGGACCGCGTGGGCCGACCCGAAGAACCTGCCGGCGCGCGCCTGCGTCGAGGCGAAGCTCGCCGATCCGCGGGCGCTGGTCGAGATCATGGTGGTCGCCGCGAAATAAGTCCGCGCTGCTGCATCGCGGGCTCATTTACGATGGGCTCGTGCTGGTCAGCGTCGGGGACATCAACGCGCGCTGCAAAGGCTGCGGCGGCACGGATTTCAAGGTAGTGAAGCCGGGTGCGCTGCGGCTCACCAGCCTCATGGCCTGTACCGCCTGCGACCGGGTAACCACCTACCTCGATCTGCTCGACGATATCGGCGAGCAGGCGATGGACCGCGCGAACGAGTCGCTTGCAAAGCTTAAAAGAAATGGCCGGCGCGGACCCAAGCCGAAGAAGTAGCTTTTCAAATAGCCTTTCAATGTTTGAACTTCTCCCGACAGCCGCCGCGCGCGCCGCTCCCTATCCTTGGGGGTGTGAAACCCCGGGCCGTGATGCTGATCGGAAAGAACCGCGCCGAAGCGACGCTCGCCACCGCGGCGCTCTATTGCGCCGGCGCGCGTATCGTGAGCTCGGCGCCGGATCTCACGGTGGTGATCGAGGCCAAGGCGGCGGCGCGCCAGCCGCGTCGGCATA
>DASXRW010000550.1:0-2688 GCA_036506355.1 Burkholderiales bacterium | reverse complement strand
TTCGCGTCCTTCACGCGGCTCGCAATCGGGCCGAAGTCGCGGTTGCCGAACTCGTACTCGAGGTGCAGTACCTCCTGCAGCCCGCGCTTCTTCATCACCTCGCGCGCACCGGCGGAGATGTGGTGCACCGAGGGAAACTTGCTCGTCACGACCGCCACCGTCTTCGGCGGCTTCGGCAGCTTCGCCGCCGCGTCGAAGATGTGGTTCGGCCACACGTTCTCCGGATCGAACGGGGCGCCCGCGGTCTGGAACTGCATGTCGTACTTGGCGAGCTTCGGGATGCCGAACGAGGTGTGCAGCAGCACCTTGTTGTAGCGCTGCGCGACGCCCATGGCGGCGAGGATGTTCGCGGTGGCGTACGGGCTCTGGATGAGATCCACCTTGTCGGCGGTGATCAGCTGCTCGTAGATCGTGCGCGTGAGCTCGGGCTTCGACTGGTCGTCGCGCAGGATCCACTCCACCGGCCGGCCGAGCAGGCCGCCGCGCTTGTTCAGGTCCTCGACGTAGATCTCGGCGGTGACCTTATGAATGATCGCCAGCGAGGCGAGCGGCCCGGTGAGCGGCAGCGTGCTGCCGATGCGCATCGGCCGCGCCTGGGCGCCGCTTTGGCCAAATGAGACCGGCGGCAGCGCGAGCGTGGACAGGACGGCGCCTCCGGCCGCGAGGGCCCGACGTCTGCTGATCTTCATGCTTGCTCCTCCTCAGGATGCGAGAGTATATTGTCCATACGCCAATGCATTGTCAATAGTGCAATGACCAAATCCAAGCGCCGCGGCATCCAGTCTATCGACACCGGCATCCGGCTCCTCGAGGTGCTCGAGAAAGCCGACGGGCCGCTCGCGCTAAAGGAACTCTCCGCGCGCGCCGAGCTGGATCCGAGCAGCGCGCACCGCTACCTCGCGAGCTTCGTGCGCTGCGGCCTGGTGCGCCAGGAGGCCGATTCGCGCTACGACTTCGGCCCGCTCGCGCTGCACATGGGGCTTGCTGCGGTGCGAAGGCTCGATCCTGTGCAGCTCATCGAGCAGGCGCTGCCCGCGCTCGTCGCGGAAACCGGCTACACCGCCCTCCTCACCGTCTGGAGCAACCGCGGCCCGACGGTCGTGCACTGGCAGCGCAGCCGCAACCCTTTTGTCACCAACCTCAGCCTCGGCTCGGTGCTGCCCATCTCGCGCTCCGCCACCGGCGCCGTGCTCGTCGCCTTCCTGCCGGAAACGGTCACGGGCGACGCGATCGCCGCCGAGGCGCGGCGCGAAGACATCGACCGCGCGGCGTTCGCACGCGCCGTGGAGCGCGCGCGGAAAACGCGACTCGCATTCGTCGACTCGAGTGTCATTCCCGGTCTTTCTGCGGTTTCGTCGCCGGTCCTGCAGTGGAATGGGGAAGCCGCCGCCGCCGTGACGCTCATCGGCCCGGACCGTGAGCTCGCCAAACCGACCCACCCTGCCGTCGCCGCGCTGCGCAAGCTCTGCGACCGGCTGTCTCGCGACTTCGGCGCAACGCTCAAGGAGGCGGCATGAAGCTCGTCACGTTCGAGCTCGATCGCAAGCAGCAGGCCGGCCTGGTCGACGGCAACGACATCATCGCGCTCCATTCCTCGCTGAAGGAAATCCTCGCGCGCGGCGGGATCGACGACCTGCGCCGGCTGCGGGCCAGCGAGAAGGATCGCGTGCCCGCGAAGCGGGTCAAGCTGCTCGCGCCCATCCCGGACCCCGGGCTCGTGCTCTCGGTCGGCATGAACTATCACGAGCACCTGAAGGAAATGAAGACGCCGGTGCCGGAGAAGCCCGCCGCCTTTACCAAGAGCGTGGCAAGCATCATCGCGAGCGGCGCGCCGATCAAGGTGCCGAAGAGCAACCCGAGCATGCTCGACTGGGAAGGCGAGTTCAGCGTGGTCATCGGAAGACCGTGCCACGCCGTGAAAGCCGCGCAGGCGCTCGACTACGTCGCGGGCTACACGCTCGTAAACGACGTCTCGGCGCGCGACTGGGTGGCGCCGCTGTTCAAGGCGCAGGGCCTCATGGGCCCGATCCACGCCTGGGAGCACAACCTGCTCGGCAAGATGTTCCCCACCTTCTGCCCGATGGGGCCGTGCCTGGCGACGAAGGACGAGCTGCCCGATCCGAATGATGTGCACATCGAAACCCGCCTGAACGGGAAGGTCATGCAATCTGCCAACACCGATGACCTCGTATTCAGCGTCGCGCAGCTCATCGAGTATTACTCGCAGTTCTATCTTTTCCGGCCCGGCGACGTCATCACCACCGGCTCGCCGAGCGGCGTCGGCTTCGGCCGCGACCCCAAGGTCTTCATGAAGCCTGGCGACGTCGTCGAGGTCCAGGTGAAGCAAATCGGCATCCTGCGCAATCCGATCGAGGAGTAACCAATGGAATTCGGCTATTTCACGCTCAGCGACAACCACTATCCGAACAACCCGCGCTCGGCGAACCAGTTCGTGCTCGAGATCCGCGAGCAGGCGCTCCTCGCCGACAAGATCGGCATGCACTCGTGCTGGATCGGCGAGCACCACTTCGACTCGCTCGGCGTCAACTCGCGCCCCGACCTCCTGCTCGCGAACATCGCCGCGCAGACCAAGAACGTGCGCCTAGCGCCCGCGGTGTCGGTGCTGCCGCTGCACCATCCGGTGCATGTCGCCGAAGCGTGGGCGACGCTCGACCTGCTCTCCGGCGG
>DASXRW010000549.1:0-7773 GCA_036506355.1 Burkholderiales bacterium | reverse complement strand
GCGATGGGCTTTGAGGCGCGCTCGCGCTACTTCCTGATGACCCGTTACCTCGACGGCAGGTAGCTCTGGTCGACCATCTCGTCGACGTTCACCGGCTTCTCGAGCCACTGCAGCTTCTCGAGCATGAACGTCGAGAGCTTCTTCAGGCTCTCCACGTTGACGCGCGCGTTGGGATCGCGCTTCCAGTCGGCGTTCTTGACATAGATGTCGACCGGCGTGCGCACGAAGCCGGCCTTGTGGATGTCGCGCTTGGCCTGCTCGGTGTTGGCGAGGTAGTACTTGGTGACCGCCACGTAGTCGGATAGAAAAGCGCGCACCGCTTCGGGGTTCGCCTTGAGGAATTTCTCGCCGAAGAAGATGTCGAGCAGCTCGTGGTCGTAGCCAACCGCTTCCACGGCGGTGAAGAGCTTGCGCAGGCCGCCTTTCGCCATTTCGGCGGAATAGAACGGCTCGACGAAGGTGCCCGCGCTGACCTTGCCCGAGCGCACCGCCTCGCCGATCGCCGGGAACACCATCGGCACGACCTTGGTGTCGCGATCGGGCACGAGGCCGGCGTTGATCAGACCCGCGCGCGCCCAGAGGTCGGTCGCCGTCTTGATGCCGACGACGCCGATGGTGCCGCCCTTCAGGTCCTTGACGGTCTTGATCGGTCCATCGTCCTTCACCATGTAGGTGGTCTGGAAATATTGCTTGCCGGAGGCCTCCTGGCAGATGCTCGCCACGACCTTCATGTCCATGCCCTGCGCGCGACCGAACATCACCGCGAGTCCGGGAGCGGTGCCGGCGTCGAGCTCGCCGGCGAGGAAGGCCTGGAAGCGCTCGGGATTCGCCTGGAAGAGGATCTGCTTGAGCTGGTAGCGCTTGCCCTGGTTCGGCGTGAGGTCGGGGCGCGCGCTCATCAGCCATACCTGCTCCTCGGCGGCGAAGCCGCGGCCGAGACGGATGAGCGGCGGCTCTGCCGCCTGGGCAGCGAAACCGGCGAGCAGGGTGAACAGGCAGACGAGTCGCATCACGGGTGCTCCTCCTTCACACGTAATAGGTATCGAGCTTTTCCCAGTATATCAACCGGTCGCGCGCGAGCACGACGATCTTGTCGAGTGCGTAGCCGAGGAGCGCGATGACCACCACCATCGCGAGCATGCGGTCGGTCCTGAGCGAGGAGAGCGAGTAGATCACGAGGTAGCCGAGCCCGTCGGCCGAGCTGATCATCTCGGTGATCACCACCACGATCATCGCCACCGGCACGGCGACGCGGAACGCCGCGAAGATATAGGGCGTCGTCGCCGGTATCACCACGCGCCGCAGGATCTCGCCGCGCGTGGCGCCCATGTTCTCCGCCGACCACACCAGCACGCGGTTCACGCTGCGCGCGCCGTGGTAGGTCATGATCACCATCGGATAGAGGCACTCGAGGAAGATCAGCGCCACCTTGGAGAGGCTGCCGATGCCGAAGACGAAGATGAAGATCGGGAAGAGCGCGAGCTTCGGCACCGCGTAGGTCCCCGAGAACAGCGGATCGAGGAGGCCGGCGACGAGCTGCGAGCGTCCCATCAGCATGCCGAGCAGCACGCCGACCACCGCCGCGAGCCCGAAGCCGCCGAACGCGCGGTAGAGCGATGTCCAGATCTGCTCCCACGCATCGGCTTGGGCGATGAAGATGAAGAATTCGCGGCCGATATTCACGAGCGACGGGAACACGATGCGGCTCCACAGCCCGCTGCGCGCCGCCGCCTCCCAGGCGATGAGCAGGACGATGATCGGTATGAATGTGCGCAGCCCCTTCATTGCTTTGACCCCCTGATAAGGGGGTCGTGAGCCGAAGGCGCAGCGGGGGGTTTTGGATTTTTGGCAGAATCAAACCCCCCGCTCGCAAGCTCGCCTCCCCCCTTATCAGGGGGGCAAAAGCCCGAAGCGCTCACGCGTGGCTCGCTTCCCACGGAAGGAAATATTTTCGAGAGAACCGCAGCAGCCGATCCCCGGCGTAGCCGAGGATGGCGATCGAGAGGAGCGAGACGTACATCAGGTCGAAGCGCAGGCTGTTCTCGGCTTCGCGGATGAGGTGGCCGAGCCCGGAGCGCGCGTTGATCATCTCGGTGGCGAACATGACGATGAAAGACAGTGCCAGCGAGACGCGCAGGCCGGCGAAGATCAGCGGCAGCGCGGCGGGCAGCACCACGCGGCGGAAGATCAGCGCCTCGCCCGCGCCCATGTTGCGCGCCGACCAGACGAGGATGCGCGGCGTGGCGCGCGCGCCGTAGTAGGCGTTGATGAAGGTCGGATAGAAGCAGGCGAGGGCGATGATCAGGATCTTCGATAGATCGCCGATGCCGAACCACAGCATGAACACCGGCAGCATCACGATCTTCGGTACCGGGTACGTGAGGAAGACGAGCGGGCTTAGCATCTCGTCGAAGCTGCGCGCGATACCGGCGGCGAGGCCAAGCGCGATGCCGGCGAGCGTGCCGATGGCGAATCCCGGCAGCGCGCGCAGCAGGCTCGCTATAGCGTGCTCATAGAGCTCCTGCGAGCCCAGCGCCGCGGCGAAGTGTCTTGCGATCTCGAGCGGCCCGAGGAGATAGGAAGGCAGCCCGCGGAGCGCGGCGAGCTGCCAGGCGATCAGGACGACGAGCAACAGGCCCGCGCCGGCGAGCCTTTGCGCATGCGGCATCCTTCAGATGATAGCCCGGCGGGCGATGACGACGCGGAAGTGCGGCTGCAGAAATACCAGAAGGCGCGCCTGGAGCTGACGCTTCTCGAGGCAGTAGTCGACGCCCGCCGCCGCGCACGCCGCCTCGAAACCGGCATCGCTGTCCTCGGTCATGACGACGACGAGCGGCGCATTCGGCTGCAGCTTGAGCTGCCGCGCGAGCTCGATGCCGTCGCTCTCGACCATGCGGTGCGCGATGAGCACGAGGTCGGGATGCTGGCGCTCGATCGCCTCCAGGGCTTCGCTCGCGGAGATGGCGGACTCGAGCGTGACGTCCCTGAGAAACAGGCTCAGCCAGCCGACGATGCTCCAGCGGGAATTGAACGCACCATCGACGACCAGCACATGCTGCATTGCGCAGTCTCCCACCGGTTCCCCCGGGCGTATATAGCCCGGTCAGTACGGTACCGTACGCCGCCGCTATACGGGGATCTGGCGCGCCAGCTTGAGACTGAAGCGCTCCTGCAGAAAGACGAGCAGCCGCGCCTGCAGGTGGCGTTTTTCGAGCCAGCAGTCGGCCCCTGCGGCCGCGCACGCCGCCACGAAGTCCGCGCTGCTCTGCTCGGTCATGACCACTACGGTAGGAGAATCTTGTTGGGCCTTCACCTGGCGCGCGAACTCGATGCCGTCGATCTCCGGCAGGGGATGCGCCGCAAGCACCAGGTCGGGCCGGCGCTGCTCGATCGCCGCAAGGGCTTCATCGGCAGAAGCGGCCGATTCGACGGCGACGCCGTTGAGAAACGCGCTCAGCCAGCCGGCGATCACCCAGCGCGACTGAAACTTGTCGTCGACGACCAGGATGCGCATCCCTGCACCATACGCCCAATGTGCGGTGTCGTACATCTACTATGTACGGTGTCGTACGTATGCACGACTGGCAGGCCTATACTGGCCCCGCATGGTCCGGCCTGCCGACAGATCCGAGAATCGGGTGCTCGCGGCGCTGCCGGCCGACGCACTTCCCTCTGTTCGCTAGCGCACAGAGCGCAGGCGCAGCGGCACGTACAGTGGATCGGTGTCTCCACGAGCCATCCCGCGCAAGCCAAAGTCGCATCCCGCCAACCAGTTGCTCGCTGCGCTGCCGTCCAAGACCTACCGGCGCTTGCAGAGCGGGCTGGAGCGCGTCCAGCTGAACTTCGGAGACGTGCTCTATCAGCCCGGCGACCCCACCGAGCACGTCTACTTCCCGAACGATTCCATGCTGTCCCTGCTGGTCGCGGTCGAAGGCAATGGCGCGCTGGAGGTGGGCATGGTGGGGAAAGAAGGCATGGTCGGAATTCCGCTGGCGCTCGGCCGGCCGAATTCGCCGGTGCGCGTCCTGGTCCAGGGAGGCGGCAGCGCGATGCGCATGACCGGAGCGCGCCTCGCGAGCGAATTGAAGAAAAACGGCGGGCTCAAGTGGCAGCTCGACCGCTGCATCTATACGTCGATGATGACGGCGATGCAGATCGCCGCCTGCAACCAGTCCCACGTCCTCGCGCAACGCCTGGCGCGCTGGCTGCTGATGGTGCGCGATCGGGTCGGGCGCAGCGAGTTTCGCCTCACCCAGGAGTTCCTCGCCCGGATGCTGGGCGTGCGCCGGGCCGGGGTGACGGACGCAGCGGGCAACTTGCAACGCCGCGGCCTGATCAGCTACAGCCGCGGCCGGATCAAGATCCTGAACCTGGAAGGCGTGCGCGCGGCGTCTTGCGCGTGCTACGAGGTGATCCGGAAGCTGGAGAGCGTCCCCGCGTCGCGTTAATCGGCTGCGGCCCGTGCCCTGGCGTCCGGGCCTTCCAGCCACCACACCGCTTCTGCCTCGCTGTCGAACAGCTTCGCGTCGACCCCGGCCATGGCGAGATCGCGCTGGGCATTGCGGTACCTCGCCTGGATCAGCGGCGTTCCCGCCACCAGCGCGATCCTGAAGCCCGACGGGATGCCGGCGAGCAGGATCGTGGTGAAGGCATCGCGCAGCGCGCGCTCGCCGGCCGGATCGCTGTCGCCGGTCTTGACCATCACGCGGTTGATCTGTTTTTGAAGGCAGCGCACGGCGAACGAGCGAAAGATGTCCGCCACCTCTACGCCGTTGTGGGTCAAGCCTGCCTCGACGACCAGATAGCCGGGCGTTTCGCTCAGGTAACGATCAGCCGGCTCGTACTGCATCGTGCGTCCCCATGCTCGGATTCTTTAGCACAGGGGGAGGCGAGTTCAAGCTTTGTACGGCACCGGGCATTAGCCTGCCGGCGGGCGTTCTAGGCGAAAGCGAAATTCCGCCGGCGCGCACGCCGCGATGACCGACGGGCGGTGGAGCAGCCGTTCGCTCCAGTCGCGTGCCTTGGGATGCGGTTGCCATAGCCGGGAGAAGCCCAGGTGCTCGAGCCGCTCGGCGAACGGAGCGATCGCCACGTCGGCGAGCCCGAACTGCGCGCCGGTCAGCCATTCGGCATCGAGCGCCGCTTCGATGCGCGCCACCGCGGCGGCGAAGACCCTCGTGGCCTCATCCACGTTTTCGGGCAAGCGCCCGAGGTAATCGCGCGCCCGTGCCGGATCCGGATGCGAGGCGAGGTTGCGCTCCAGCTCCTCGCGGGGCAGCGCGGCGAGCAAGGGCCGGTAGAGCAGCTCGAAGCTCACGGCGCGCAGCGCCGGATGCAGCACGGCATCGAAATAGTTGAGCCAGGCGAGCGCACGCGCCCGCCCGTACGCATCGGGCGGCAGCAGCGGCGGCTGCGGAAACTGCTCGTCCAGATACTGGCAGATGACCGACGACTCCAGGATCGTCCTGCCGTCGTGCACCAGGGTCGGCACCACGCCGTTGGGGTTGAGGCGGAGGTATTCGGGGCGCAGGTGCTCGAACTTGAGCAGCGCGACGTGCCGACCGGTCCAGGCGAGCTCTTTTTCGGCGAGCACCACGCGCACCTTGAACGAATGCACGGAATTCCACTCGTGCCACAGCTCGAGCACGGCTACGGCGCCGACGCGTCGCCGCGGCGGCGCGTCATGAAGAGATCCGCCGGGAGCTCGGTGCCGAGCCTGCGCTCGCGCGCCACCTCGAGCACGCGCTTGCACACCGAGGCGAACTGGTTGCCCATGCCGCCGTTGTTGTTGTGGTAGGTGATCTGCGAGCTGGCGGTGCGTCCCGGGATCCCGCCGGTGCACAGCTCGCCGATCTCGTGGATCGCGTCCCACGCGATGGTGCCCTTGCGGATCGGCTGCATCAGCTCGGCCTGGTCGTCGATCTCGAGCTGCTCCTTGAGATTGACCACGATGACGTCGGCGCGGCGCGCGCACTCGTCGTCGAGCTCGCGCTGCGGATAGAACCGGGTCGAGGACTTCATGCCGATGACATGGCATCCCGGCGCGAGCCACTCGCCGAACAGGATCGAGTCGGTGGCGTTGGTCGCCGCCAGCGCGATGTCCGCGCCGCGGATCGCCGCCTCTGCGCTTGCCACGGCCTGTGCCTCAAGATGGAAGCGTTTGCCCATGCTGTCGGCAAAGCTCGCGCGGTGGGCCGCCGAGGGTGAGTAAACCTTGAGGGCGCGCAAACCCGGCCGCACGCTGACCAGCGCTTCCACTTGTGCCGCGGCCTGCTTGCCCGAGCCGAGCACGCCCAGCACTTCGGCGTCCTCGCGCGCCAGACGCTTTGCCACCACTCCCGTGGTCGCGCCCACGCGCAGGCCCGATACCGCGTGATCGTGCACGATGCCGATGAGCTCGTTGCTGGCGATGTCCCAGACCATCACGAAGCCCGAGAAGTCGCCGCGGAATTCCAGCCGCTCGCGCCCGTCCTTGAGCGGCTTCGCCATGTGCGCGACGTCGACGCGCACGGCGATCACGCCGTGACAGGGGACGGTGCCGGCGATGAGGTTGAGCATCGACCAGCGCGGCTCGCCCTCGCGCTCGAGCGGGGTATGGAGCCGCCGGCGCGCCAGGACTTGCGTCCTGCCATCGGCAAATGATTCCTCGATCAGCCCGATGGCCTCGGCCATCGTCACCAGCCCGGACGCCTGCTCCGTGTTCAGGAGCAGCGGCATCAGTCGATGCGGATCCCGGCTTCTTTGGCGAGCCTGCCCCAGCGCGCGAACTCGGAGCTGACGTAGGCCGAAAACTCGTCGGGCGAGCTGCCGAGCGGCTCGGCGCCCAGATCGATCAGCCGCTTTCGCACCTCCGGCGCGCTGAGGGCAGCGCGCGTCTCGCTGCTCAGGCGCTCGACGATCGGGCGCGGTGTGCCGGCGGGCGCGAAGAGGCCGAACCACGCCACTACGTCGAACCCCGCGAGGCCCGACTCGGCGACCGTCGGCAGCTCGGGCGCGGCGGCGATGCGCTTCGCGCTCGATACGGCGAGCGCGCGCAGCTGGCCGCTGCGCACCCGCGGCAGGATGCCGATGGTGGTGCTGAACATGAACGGCACCTGGCCGCCGAGGATTCCCTGCTGCGCCTCGCCGCCGCCCTTGAACGGCACCGGCGTGATGTCCACCCCGGCCATGCGGCGGAAAATTTCCAGCGAGAGGTGCGGCGTGGTGCCGATGCCGGCGTGACCGGCCGGCGTTCCCGGCTTGCTCTTCAGGAGCGCGATCAGCTCCGCCACGCTGGTCGCCGGGACCGACGGATGCACCACCAGCACGTCCGGCGCCGCGGCGACGCTCGACACCGGCGCGAAGTCCTCGAGCCGGTAACCGACGCTTCCCATGATGTGCGGGTTAAGCGTGTTCGCGATCGAGCCGAGCAGCACCGTGTAGCCGTCGGGCGCGGCCTGGGCCACCGCTTGCGTGCCGATGTTGGTGCCGGCGCCGGGCCGGTTCAGCACCACCATCTGGCTGCCGAGCTGCTCCGAGAGCCTTGCCGCCAGCACGCGCGCCAGGACATCGGGCGCGCTTCCCGGCGTCGACGGCGCGACCAGCGTAATGGGCTTTGCCGGGTAGGACTGCGCACCTGCCGTGCCGCACGCCGCCAGCAACAGCAGGAAGGCCGCGCGCCTCATACCCAGACCTGCAGCACGTAGTCGTAGGCCGCCTGTGCGTTGGTCATGTCGACGCGCTGCAGCTTGATGCGGTACCCGTCCTTCGTCTTCTTCAGCTCATGGCGGTACG
>DASXRW010000548.1:0-3235 GCA_036506355.1 Burkholderiales bacterium | reverse complement strand
TGCTGGAAAGAACGCTCTACCGGCGGCTCTACCGCGCGAGCGACCTCGACCAGTGCCTGTTCACGATCGGCGTGGTCTTCATCTCGATCGCGGTCTATGCCTGGTTCTACGGCACGGTGGTGCAGTCGGCGGAGATGCCGGGCTATCTGCGCGGGCGGGTGGATGTCTTCGGCATGAGCCTCGCCGCGTATCGCCTCTTCCTCATCGCGATGGGGCTGGTGGTCGCCGCGCTTTTGATTTTCTTGCTGGAAACCACCCGGTTCGGCGCGCAGGTGCGTGCCGCGGTCGACAACCAGCGCATGGCGCGCGGCCTCGGCATCGACGTCGACCGCGCGTTCATGATCACCTTCGCGCTCGGCGGCGGACTGGCAGGACTGGGCGGAGCGCTGGCCATTGAAATCGTGGGCCTGGACCACGCGTTTGCGCTCAACTATCTCGTGTATGTGCTGATCGTGGTCGCGGTCGGCGGGCTCGGCTCGATCGGCGGCTCCTTCGCCGCCGCGCTGGTCCTCGGCATCAGCGACATGGCGGGCAAGTACTACTTCCCCTGGCTCGGCGCCTTTCTCATCTACCTCGTGATGGTCGCCCTGCTGATGTGGCGGCCGGTGGGCCTCTTTGGCAAGCGCTGATCAGTACTTCGAACGCCAGGCGCGGCTGCGCCCCCTGGAGATTGCGTTCTGGCTCGCGACCCTGCTGCCTTTCGTCGTCGCGCCGAACTACCTCTCGCTCGCGAGCCAGATCGCGATCACGGCGCTCTTCGCGCTGTCGCTCGACCTGATCCTCGGCTACGCCGGCATCGTCTCCCTCGGCCACGCCGCCTATTTCGGCTTCGGCGCCTATACCGCGGGGCTGCTCTCGAAGCACTACATCGGCGAGCCGCTCACCGGCTTGGTCCTTTCGGGAATCACCGCGGGTTTGCTCGGCTACGCGACGAGCCACATCATCATTCGCTTCCGCCACCTCGCGCTCATCATGCTGACGCTCGGCCTGGGGCTGCTGCTCTTCGAGGCGGCGAACAGCGCGAGCGCGTTCACCGGCGGCGCCGACGGCCTGCAGGGCGTGAAGATCTCGCCGCTGCTCGGCTTCAAGTTCGACCTCTACGGGCGAACGGCATATGCCTATTCGCTGGCGGTTTTGTTTCTGGTTTTTTTGGTCGCAAGGCGAATCATCCACTCGCCGTTCGGCCTGGCGCTGCGCGGCATCCGCGAGAACGCGCTGCGCATGCCGGCGATCGGCGCGCCGAGCCTCGCGCACCTGCGCAAGGTGTACACCATCGCGGCGGTGATGGCGGGCGTCGCCGGCGCGCTGCTCACGCAGACCACGTCGACGGTGTCGCTCGAAGTGCTGTCCTTCGGCCGCTCGGCCGACGTGCTGGTGATTTTGATCCTCGGCGGCGCCGGCCGGCTCTACGGCGGCATCGTCGGCGCGATCATCTACATGGTGGCGCGCGACCAGGTCTCGGGGATGAACCCGCAGTACTGGTACTTCTGGATCGGGCTCCTCTTGGTGGCGGTGGTGATGTTCCTGCCGAATGGCATCCTGGGCGGACTGAGTGCTCTCTACAAAAAACCTCAATAAAAGCTTCGGCTCGCTGGTGGTCGCGCAGGACGTCGCGCTCGAGCTGCCGAAGGGCGTGCGCTACGCCCTGATCGGGCCGAACGGCGCGGGCAAGACCACGCTCATCAACCTGCTCACCGGCATGCTGCGCCCGGATAGCGGCCAGATCTTTCTCGGCGGGGCGGAGATCACCGGCCTCAAACCCGAAGCCCGCGTGCGCCAGGGCCTCGCCCGCACGTTTCAGATCAACACCCTGTTCCCGCAGCTCACCGCGCTCGAGTCGGTGACCATCGCGGTGCTCGAGCGCGAAGGCCACGCGCACAACTGGTGGCGGCTGCTTTCGCGCTTCACGCCGGCGATCGACGAAGCGCACGGCATCCTCGCGTCGCTGCGCCTCGGCGACGTGGCGAACCGCGCGACGCGCGAGCTCGCCTACGGGCAGCAGCGCCTGCTCGAGATCGCGCTCGCCCTCGCCACGCGCCCGCGCGTGCTGCTGCTGGATGAGCCGGCTGCGGGCGTACCGAAGGGCGAGAGCGCCGAGCTGTTCGCCGTGATCTCGAGCCTGTCGAGCGAGCTCACCGTGCTCTTCATCGAGCACGACATGAACGTGGTGTTCCGCTTCGCGAGCCGCATCATCGTGATGGTCGGCGGGCGGATCCTCGTCGAAGGCACGCCCGACGAAGTCGGCCGCGATCCGCGCGTGCGCGAGGTCTATCTTGGGAAACATGCTCGAGCTGCGTGATATCCGCGCCGGCTACGGCGACGCCGTCGTGCTCGACGGCATCTCGCTCGCGGTCGCCGGCCATCGCAGCCTCGCGCTGCTCGGCCGCAACGGCGTCGGCAAGAGCACGCTGCTCCTCACGATCATGGGCTATACGCGCCTTCACCGAGGTGAGTTGCTTTGGAAGGGTGCATCGATCTCGCGCCTCGCCCCGCACCAGCGCGCGCGCCTGGGCATCGGCTGGGTGGCGCAGGAGCGCGAGATCTTCCCTTCGCTTAGCCTCGAGGAGAACCTTTGCGTCGCCGCGCGGCCGGGGCCGTGGACCCTCGAGCGCGTCTATTCGCTCTTCCCGCGCCTGAAAGAGCGCCGCGCGAACCTCGGCAACCAGCTCTCCGGCGGCGAGCAGCAGATGCTCGCCATCGCGCGCGCATTGATGATCAACCCGGCGCTGCTCTTGCTCGACGAGCCGCTCGAGGGCCTCGCGCCGATCATCGTCGAGGAGCTGGTGGCGGCGCTGCGCAACGTCGAAGGCATGGCGATGATCCTCGTCGAGCAGCACGCCGAGATCGCGCTCTCGCTGACCGAGCAGGCGCTCGTCATCGAGCGCGGGCGCATCGCGCACGCCGGGCCTTCAGCCGAGCTCCTGTCCAACGAGGCACTGCTCGAGCGCTACGTCGGAGTGCAGTCCACCGAACCGTCGTGAATCAGCCGGGGCCGCGCGTTTCGATCACGCAGTCCCGTTCCTTTCCGTCAAACGTCCAGCGCACGATCTGTCGCGTGATCGGCGCCACCTCGAAGTTGAGCTCACAGCGGCCGTTGCGGCCCGCGGCGTATTGCTGCTGCGTGTTGCCGTTCGGCAGCGGCTTCGTGTTGGTCTGGCGCAGGCGGTAGAACACCGGATAGGCATCCGGATCGTCGATGGACTTGCCCACCTGGCGCTCCATCACGCGCTTGAAG